>JAUVIW010000001.1 GCA_030592525.1 archaeon | reverse complement strand
CCATACGCCACAAACCCCTTTAAGCTCGTTTTAATCACTTTTTCAATTCGTTTTAATTCCGGCTCATAGAATTCAACAAAAAACTTTTTTGTTGGGTAGCCAACAAGCTCTGAAAACCCTTTTCCGGCCACTTTCTTGTTGTTCATTTTTCCCGTTACTCTTAACGGCCCTTCCCAATAGTTGATTGGCCCAAAAATTATTTCCTGTTTCTTCATTAAAGGGTTCACCACAAGATCAATCCGTTTTGACGGGATTTGAATCCGCCATGAAAGGGGGTACTCAGCGCCGGTTCTCCTGCTTTTCCATACACTCCCCAAAGGAGTTAGTGATAAGTCAGTGGCGTGGGCAACCCTCCCATTCGCGTACGAAATGCTCGCGAGATAAGACTTCTTCGCCTTAGTGCCATACTCAAAGCAAACCATTTCCGTGTTGTTATCCAGCTGGATTGAAAACCAGCTCCACTTGTCCTTTGAGTACGGGACATCGGCCCATTGGTGGTCCATCCAGGACTTGCCTTTCACCTTGATTCGCTTGCCATTAACCGTGATGTAGCCTTCTGCCGTGAGGTTGGTCAGTGAGTAATAAAACGTTTGCTTTGAATTCAGGTCAAGGAACCCGCGCCCACCCTCAAGCAACGGCTTCTTGGTGGAAGCCAAGATTAAATCAAAGAACTCGGACTTGATTCGATACTTAAATTCATCAATTTCCTCGATTTCGTAGTTCAGGTAGCCACCCAAAGACGGGTGGGCATAATTCACGAAGAACAAGGGCTTTGAAAAGCTGTCCTTTGATGGTATGCTCAGGGGCTGTACGCTTGAATAAAACCTGTTGTTTTTGATGTCGGATAGGAGGGAGTGGGCAAAAAACGTGTTTTTGAGCGGGACTTTTTTCAAAAAAGGCAGTTTCACTTTGTTGGGCTTTGCCTTAAACAGGCAATCCATGAAAGCATATTCATTGCCGTCCCCATCCGTCAAGTGCCCATTGAAATACCACCACTCAATGATAGTATCATGGGGAAATCCGTCCCTTGGAAAAACTATTTTTTTGTACTTCATCTTTTTCACACTCACATAGCCAACCGAAGCAGAGGGGTGGCAGCTAAATGCTACATGATTACTTATTTTAGGAAGCTTGTTGCGAATTTTGCTGCACCCGGCGAAGCTTTTATCAGTGCCTTTGCTAACTCAACTAAGCCCTTGCCGTGGCCCAATTCAACAAATAGTTCAGGCTTAATCTTATTATCTGCTGCAAGGCTTATAATCATATTGAATTGTTCGTCATTAAGCTTTTCGACAAACTGGCGCACGCGCAGTATTCTGGCGAATTCCTTACCGCGTTTTTCCTGCCACATATCCTGATATCTCTTGAGTTCTTTCTTGCTTGTGTCCCCCACTTTAATGGCATTTGCGCCAACTTCCGCAGCCATCATCGCAGCCTCAAGAGCCGCACCCATACCCCCACCGTGTATTGGGTTCACCATTCTCGCGGCATCGCCAACAAGCATCAGCCCGTCAGTGACAAACTCATCGACCGGCGTTGTGACAGGGATTACACCCGCATTTATCTCAGTAATTGAAGCGTCCTTGAACCGCTCATTGTTGTTCTCGATCCACCTGTCCAAATACACTTTTGCGTTTTCGGGTAATCCCCCTGCGACGCCTATTCCGACATTCGCGATGTCTTTCCCCTTGGGAAATACCCAAACATAGCCTCTTGGGGCGATATCCGCCCCAAAATAAAGTTCCATTGAATTTGGGTTTTCTATCGGCACATTTGCCATTTCGTATTGATAGCCTGCATCACATTCACTCAGTGGCATCGCGGTTTTCAGGCCAGCATACCTCCCAATCATCGAGTCAACACCATCACATGCCACAACAATCTTTGAGTGGTACTCCTCGTCTTCTCCGTTGCGATGTACCTTCACACCTGCCACACCATTCTTACCCATGACCAAGCCAGTCACAAGTGATTTAAGCATGTATTTGGCGCCGTTTCTTATGGCTTTCTCCGCCTCGGACTTTTCCCATTGTGACCTTTCAATGATGTATCCCGCCCGCTTCATTTGTTTGGTGTCAATATGAATCTCCTTGCCGTTCGGCGCCACCAGTACGGTGTGATCTATCTTCTGGAGTGCCCACCGCGGATCCGGCTTGATGCCTGCGATATCCATCCAGCGCGTCGACAGCCCTTCACCACACCGCTTGGGTGGGCCAATCTGCTGCTTCCTATCAATAACCAGCGTCTTTACTCCTCGCTTCGCGAACTCCTGCGCAGCCATGTTTCCACCTGGCCCCGCGCCAATGATTATCACGTCCCAATTCTTGCCGTATCTCATTTTTTCACCACCTTAATGGCCCCAACCGGGCAAATCTTTTCGCAGTTACCACACTCAACGCATTTTTTTGCGTCTATGCGTAATCCATTTCCCCTCAGTTCCAATGCTTGCACTGGGCATACTGAAGTGCATCCTCCACATCTCATGCATACATCCTTATTGATTTTAGCTGGCACATTACTCACCTTCCACTCAATGCTTATTGGGTCATAGCTTTAAACATCCCCCATAGTTACTTGATTAAATCAATATTTTAGGGCACTGATTAGGAATGTAATCAAGGCTATAAACTGGAATACTTTACAATAGTTCACTTCCATCGCGAATTGGTTGCCCTTAAGGCCATGGAATGCTGTGTAAAGCAGGCCCACGTTAACGAATGATATGAGTATCAGGTATGTTTGGCTAAAAGCCCCAAGCAAATAGGGAATGAAGCTGAGTGCCACCGCCACAACAAGGGCAAAAGCCGCAACAGCTGCTGATTTGCTCACCCCTATTTTCATGGGGAGTGTTGTCCTAACCAGCTTATCCTCATCCATGTCCTGGATGCTTTTGTAAATTTCACGGGCAAGGGTTGCGAAAAAGGCCATGCCTGCGAGTGGAAGCACTCCTGCCGCAAAAATGTCCCCAGCCGCAGCAGCACCGAAAACGAACGCTAAGCCGGTGCAAGTGGCAGTTAGCATGTTACCCGTAAACATCTTCTTTGACAGTTTGTTGGAATAGATGAAAAGGAGTGCCACCATACCCCCTATGACCATGAAGGAGATTAGGTTGATGAAGTACGCAAAAATCATACTGCCCGCAAACAGGGCAATGGAGTATGCAAGTGCGGAGTCCCGGCTAATCTCTCCTGACGGAATTGGCCTGTGCTTCTTCCTTTTCAGGTCTATCTCATAATCATAATAATCATTGATTACCATGCCCCCACTCAGCAGGAGAATCATGGCAAGAGTTGCGAAGACGAGCTCGCTTGAGAGTGCGATACTTCCGCCACTGACTACAAAACCGATAACGACCGCCAGGGCGGCCATTATCCCGTTCACTGGCCTGACAATCTTGAGGTAGGGATTCATTATAATATCACCTTTAGTTTATCATAGTTCAAACAAGTATCAGTTACGCTCTCCCAATGGCACCGAGAACCGTTTTTCGATTTCTTGCCTGTGGATGCTGTTGTATGTGCAGAAGGGATATATCCTGCCGTCGGGCGCTGCATAGTGTATGATGCACCTTTCCGTGCGCTCTAAGTCAATGTTGTACTTATCTTGGAAGTGCATTGCCCCCACAAATAATGTGTTCGCGGCGTGGGAGCGGGCTGTATCCTTATGTAGGGTGAGCACATCCTTAATCCAGCTAAGCAACCACCGGTTTACCGCAAAATCCCTCACTTTCATAACAGATGGTAATTGCAGCATCAGCTTGGCTTTGTTCCATCGGCCATCGTTTGCTTCCTTGAGCAACAGCATTATTTTTTCGATGTCTACTAGATGGGGGAGTGGAAGCACTCCCCTTTTTGTCTTTATCAGGTAGGTTACTGCCCCACATACAGGGTGGCAGCTACGTTCACCACCCCCCTTCTTTTTGGAGAGAAACTGGCTCAGAGGAATGCTTATGGGTACGGGGTAGAAGTCATCCTGTGACAGCAAGCCATCCGTCTGAACCGAAAGGAGGTCAATGAGGTCAGGAATCGTAATCCTCTGTTCTTTGAGCTTTTGCTTGCTGATTCTTCCGGTAAAGGACACCGGCTGAAAATTAACACCACTCACCACATCAAGGTTGTCCAACGCGAACCTGATTATGCCCCCTACCTGGCTGTCGTTCGTACCCTTGATGAGAGTGGGCACAAGCACCACGTTGTCAAAGCCAAGCCCGCGGAGGTTCTCTATGGCATTCAACTTCAAGGGCAGGGCATTAAACCCCCTCACAGTTTCATATGGTTCTGGTGTGACGCCATCAAACTGCAGGTAGACCGTGTCAAGGCCCGCGTCCACCACCTGCTTGCAAAACGCCTTATCCTCTGCAAGGCGCTTTCCATTGGTTGCAATAAGTGTATAGAATTGTTTTTCGTGAGCCATTCGTATCATGTCGGGAAGGTCATCCCTGACAGTGGGCTCACCACCAGAAAACATTACTGCCCAACACCTCACTGGCTTTTGTGCCACGAGCATGTCCAGCATTTTTTCTATTTGCTGTTTGGAGGGGTCATACACATAGCCTGACTTGTTGGCGTTCGCGAAGCAGATGGGGCAGTTGAAGTTACACCTGTTTGTTACGTCAATGATGCCCAGTACTGTGTCTGACTTGTGGTTCTCACACAACCCACAATCAAATGGGCAGTTACTGGTTGAGGGCTTGGCGTTGCAGATACCTGAACCCGTGTAAAGCCACTTCATATACCTCTTGTATGTCTTGGTGCTTCCCCAATGCACATCCTCAAAATCCCCGTGCTCAGGGCACGATTTTTTCATTAGGACTTTGCCATCAGCCTCAACCAATTCTGCGGGGATTGTTTTGCCGCACTCTGGGCAAAGGGACCGAGTTAAGCCAACAGCCTTCATTTTTTTGTGATTCAATTTCATTTTTTCACTCCCTCACAACAAAACCATCTTGCTCCAAGGCATTAATCAGCGAAATAACTGAGTATGCAGCCCTTGTAATGCCCATGCTCCGCCTGTCAACATCCGTTCCGACAGCGTACAAGCCAGTGACTGGCAGCTTCACGCCGCTGAAGAAATTATTTTTGGCGTTGGCTGCCTGCTCTGGCATCATCACCTGGTAATGCATCATTTTTACGTGTTTTCTTATGCCTGGGAGCTCTTCCTCAACCACTTTAATGTATTCTTCAATGCTGTCGCCAGTTACTCGCTCGCCTTCTGCAAGCAAGAAACCAAACCCAGCCAACTGCTCTCCTTTTGGCGCGAGCGCGGAATTGAAGTTGGATGTTGGGATAACCCAGCAAGGCCTGCTTGTTTCAGTCCATATTTCTGACCCAACCTCCTCAAAGTATCTTTTGTCCAGGCCGAGCCATAGCGTCAATGTCCTTGCCCGTTTCAAGTCCTTGAACTTTTGTGCGTACTCCTCGGGCAGTTCCACCACGCTTGGCAAGCGCGTGTTTGGCCCAGCGTAAACAACGGCTTTTGCGCGGTACTCTGCCTTGTCCGTCACAACACCGGAAACACATCCACCACTAACCGTGATTTTGGTCACTTTTTCGCCTGTGTGGAGCTCTGCGTTCTTTGGCAGGGACTGCATTAGCGCGTTTACAATGCTTTGAATCCCCCCCCTAGGGTAATAGTGCGTTTTCCCTCCCTCAACCAAAAAGTCCTTTATCTTTTCCGCTTTGGGCTTTTTTTTGCTCCTCCCACTGGAAATAATTCGGAGTACCGGCGTTTCCCCCATGCCAACACCAGTCAAAAACAGGCATATACAGTCGATGAACCGGAGCGCCCTTCTTGAGAAATCGTACTTTACCACGTAGTCAGACACTGTTTTCTTGTCCAGGCTTTTGTTGGATGCATAGTCCGCCAGCAAGTCAAGCAGTGTCCGCACGATGTTTAGCCTGTCATCAAACGAGAATGGGTGGAACGCCAGCCACTCCGGAACCGTCCAAGGGAAAGAATAGATACTGTTATCGAAGCGCACGAAGTACTCGCCGTTCTCAACGAAGGTTGGCACCACATCAAAATACCTGTCCATTAATTCCTGAATGGGCCCATCCTCCAGCCCAGTAATCAAGTGGGGGCCCGTGTCAACAGTGAACCCGCTAATGTCATAGGATCTGCACACACCCCCCACCTCATCTTCTTTCTCAAGCATCAGCACGCGCTTTCCTTCCTTGGCAAGCGCTAGGCCGGCAAGCAAGCCGCTTATCCCACACCCAACTATGATGGTATCGTAGTTCTTCATCGGTTCACTTCTCCAGCTCACCCATATAGTCCGAGAGTGTGGTGGACAGGTCCTTGATTATGTGCTTTCTTTTTTCCAGCTTCTCGTCAAGCTCTAAGTTGAACAAGTACGTTTTGTACTTTGCGAACACTTTGTTCAAGTTCAATACAGCGTCATGTAGCTCTTCATCAGCCTCAAACTGTGCCAGCTGAAGAACAAGTGGAAACAGCGTGCCAAGGTTGTCCTCGTACTCAGTGATGTACTTCTCCCTCTGCTTCTCAAACTCTTTCATACCCTTCTTTGTGAGCGAGTAAAGCACTTCCCGGCCTTCCCCCGCTTTCTGTCGCAGTATGCCCCCCTGCTCAAACTTCCTTAGCAACGGGTAAATAGAGCCATAACTGGGCTTCCACTTGCCATCCGTGGCAGCGCTTATGTCCTTGACAACGTCACTGCCAAAAATAGGCCCTTGCTTGGCCATGTACAAAACATAGATTTTCAGTAATCCTCGCGCAAACAGATTCACGGCAACCACCCGAATATCGGTACCGATATATTGGCGTGATGTGCTTTATAAATGTAACTATTGCCAAAAAAATGCGGGCCCTAGCGCCATATTGCTAGGGCATTGATGATACGTTTTTTCACATTGGGTACTCGTAGTCCATGACAAGCGTGTGCGTGCACCCGCTGGTGTCCGTGCTGTAGTCATCGCTGTGGATAATGGCCTTGCCATAGCTGCCGTCGTCCAGCTTGAACACAAGCACTTTGTTGAGAGGCGCGTGCTGGCAGTCCTCGAACCCGGCAGAGTCACTGATGTACCCGGTTGTCGGCGGCGTGGTCATGTCATCCAACGCAGTGGCGGTTGTCGCAACCCAGTTGCCGCACAGGCCCGGCTCGTCAGTGCACCATGGCTCGTTGCCGATGTGGTGCTCCACGTTCCAGTCATCGCTGACAAGGCCTGTCTTGAAGTTGAAGTACGCGTTCGGGAAACCCAGTATCACGGAGCCGCTCATCGCATTGCTTGCGGGCTTGTCCTTGCAGTAGGCCGCGACGCACTCGTTGTTAGTGCACACGGGGTTCACCCACTCCATGCCCTCGGGGCACGGGAGGGTTGGCGCAGGGCAGTCGGTGTCCTTCTCGCAAATGCTTGTTATCTGGCACTTGCCGGAGACGTGGTCCCAGAATCCGCTTTGTGACTCGCACTCCTTTTTCTTGTTGAGGTTCGCGTTTGAAATGCAGTTGGAGTTATCGCAAGTGTGGTCTGTTGGGCAGTCAGCATCCTTGGTGCAGAAAGCCGCCTGGTTTTGGTCCTGGCTCTGGTTCTTGTTTTGGTCCTGGCTCTTGCTCGGCTCCTGAACAGGCTGCTGGGAGCCGGCAGGCGTCGCTTCCTTGAGTATGTCCGCGAGGGAGCCCTCGCACTTCTCGAGGTCTGCCGGGGACAGGTTCATTGACGTGATTGCGGATGGGGCCATGGAACATATCATGTCCGTGAATGAGATAAGGCCCAGCGCGGCCTTGGTCTCATCGTCCACCGAGCCCTCGGGCACGTTCACCTCAAGGGGGTGGATGCGGACCTTGCACTCACCGGCCACAGAGCCCTTGCCCTGGATCTCGGCCTCGAGCTTGAGTGACATGCCGTCCATTTCCTCTGTGCGGATGACTTTTGTTGGAGTGCACTCATCGACAGCTTCGGTGAAGCAGCTCCAGTCAGTGCCGCAGTCGTTAACATCACTGCCGGGGAGCTGGACGCATCCGGCCAGCAATACCAGCATTAGCGGTAAAATAAGCAGTTCTTTCCTCATCGGGTTCACCACAAGGGACAAAGATGGCGGGGTATTTATGCCTTGCGGACTCTTGGATGTTACACACAAAGTAGACTAGTATTATACAAGAAAATCACTTGAATAAACATGCATGTTAGTGGAAAAGACCAAGTATTTAAAGAAAGGCACCACCCAATAGTGCAATGGCAAAAATAGGCCTAAACCTATACATTGATGTGAGTGGGACACCATACACTCTTACGATTCCAGCATTAGTAAGTATCCAAACCCATCAACTGAGTGATTTGGAAAAAGAACTAAAACGCACCTTCTTTGAGGGAAGAAGCTTTCAAAAGGGAAACGCATTAAGTGCTGGGAAACTGTTGAGCATTATGCGTTTTTTAGATTCTAAGGGTGTCAGAATGTTTGCTTTAGGGTTCAAGCAATCTGAATGGGAAAAGTATCGCAAATTGTATGGGCAAAGAGCCAACTTCAAAGAAAAGATTATGGCTGCATTATACCTACGCCTTCTTAGTCGGACGTGTAGACCACGTTATCGCTATAATGCAAACATATGCCAAGAAACCTGGATGAAGTCCACCATTGCATTCAGCCACTTCAAAGACTTATCTAAAGCAAACAAGTATCTAATTGACTTTAGCCCAACTCTGCAAAAGTATTGTAGCCTACTTCGCCTTGCAGATTATGTGGCTTCCGCATCTAGAAAGAACACCCAACCAGATTTGTTGGCACTAAATAACTTCTTTTATGTGGATGGCAAGATTCCTTCCCGCCATCTTAGAAAATTGTTTGAGTTAAGGTAGTGGGCAATGCCCCTCATCCCCTATAGGCGACCTCCGAAGAGATGAGCATCCTATAGAGTCTATTTGGGGTCAAACCCCCCAGAAGGTGAAACTCATGGCACGTAATATGAGCCTGTTTGCTTCCCTCAAGTGAGATTAGTTGCTTTATCACTTAAAAATCTTTGTACGCTATCGAGTTCATATCATAATATAGTTTTATGTGATTATGTGCAAAATCGGACTCTTGTGCCCTCAGGAAAGTCATCCAGCAGGAATCCCTTGGCTTTTATGCTGTCGCGCAGCTTGTCCGCAGTGGCCCAGTCCTTTGCGTTGCGGGCTTCGGTGCGCTCCCTGACAATGGCCTTGACATCGTCGGGAATAGCGGCCTTCTCGCGCTGCTCGAACAGGCCGAACACGCCGAACAGCTCACCAAAGGCATCGCGCGCCTTTGTGAGCGCTTCCTTGTTGTGCCCGTTCTCGGCATACTTGTAGGTGTCGCCGGCGAGGGCGTGGAGCACGCGCAGGGCGCGCGGTGAGTCAAAGTCGTCGTCCATTGCCTCGATGAACTCCTTCTTGCGCTGCCCGATGGCAGTGTCCAATGCGTTTGCGTCACCGTCATCCGAGGCATTCTCGATGAAGAAGTCAATGTTCTCGAGCACGAGCAGGAACTTGCTTGCCTGGAGGCGCGCGTTCTCGATGGACTTCTCTGTGTAGTTCAATTGCTGCCGGTAATGTGTTTCCAGGAAGAAGTACCTGATTGAGTCGGCGTCGAACTTCTTGAGTAGGTCTGTGAGTGTGAACCAGTTGCCCTTGCTCTTCGACATCTTGCGGCCGTCGACAATCAGGTGCGCGCAGTGCAGCCAGTACTTCACCATTTCCTTGCCGTTGGCGCCCTCGCTTTGCGCTATCTCGTTCTCGTGGTGCGGGAATATCAGGTCAATGCCGCCGGTGTGGATGTCAAACGGCTGCCCAAGGTACTTGGTGCTCATCGCGCTGCACTCGATATGCCATCCTGGCCTGCCCTTGCCCCACGGCGAGTCGAAAGCAATGCCTCGCTTTATCTCTTCTTGTGACGCGGCTTTCCAGAGGACAAAGTCATTGGGCTCGTCCTTGCCGTACTCGTCGACGTCAACGCGATGCCCTGCCTCAAGGCCCGCGAGGTCCACTTGCGACAGCTTGCCGTACTCGGGGAACTTGCGGATGGAGTAGTACACGCTGCCCCCGACTGAATAGGCGATGCCCTTGTCAACGAGCTTCTGCACCAAGGCAATCATTTCGGGGATGTGCTCGGTGGCCTTGGGCATTATGTCCGGGTGAAGTATGTGGAGGGAGTCCAAGCCATCAAGGAATACCTGCGTGTACTTCTCGGTGAACTCCTTGAGTTCCATGCCCGCGGCCGCGGAGTCCCTGATTGTCTTGTCGTCGATGTCGGTGATGTTCATCACCCACTCGACTTTGTACCCGCGGTACTCGAGGTAGCGGTGCATGAAGTCGGCTGCGAAGAACGAGCGGTAGTTGCCTATGTGCGGCAGGCCGTATACCGTGGGGCCACAGGAGTACATCCTAACTTCCTTGCCGTCGAGGGGCTTGAACTCCTGGAGCGCGCGGCCAAGCGTGTTGTACACTTTCATGTGAACCCCTTTGTGAGGATGAACGCCGAGACAGCGATTGCCGCGATAATCATCGCGATTGCGAGCGCTAAGTCAAATCTGGGGTGCTTTTCCCAGAAGCTTTTCTTCGGCCGTAAGCTGGTTAACGCCATGGTAATCACTTAAATGTTGGAGCGGAGGTCGAGATTTGAACTCGAGTCTCCCGGTCTGCAGCTTCACCCGCCTGAACCTCGAAAGTTTCAGGCGACGGGTGCATACTCGCGAATCAAGCAAGCTGACTCGCTTGACTGGCCGCTCTGCCACCTCCGCTTAGCAAGTAAGGGTTTTATCGCCCAGTAATAAATACCTTTCTTTCAAGGTGGTCCTTGGCAGGCATTCACCGAAACGAGCCCATACCTCATATTTAGTAAGATGTTTTGGGTTACTAAATCCAATATTGCTCATCCATTTAGACAGATTTTTTGTGCCAGAAAGATACAAGCAGTAGTCAGTTGGACTGCCTGCGCAACGGACGCGGGGCTCAAAGCCCAAGGAACGGAGGATTCTTTGCGCATCCGTAATCAAAGCGTAATTAGACATCTTCAACTCAATCATAGGATAAACATGTGTACTGTAGGTCCCTTTTTTTCCAAAGAATATGGTTCCATCAGTATCAAACAATCCTCGAATAAATGCAGTTAGTTTACTTGAATCCGTAGTCTTAAGAACAATTTTGGGTGCGCCATTTATCCGTTTCTCTTTATTGCAAATAAACCCACATTTTTCAACCAAGAAGTAAAGTAATTCTTTTGAACTGAGCTCTAAGTAAACTACACCATACTTTACTCTTTCTTTTATAACTGGTGATTTGCCTAGAAGAGATGTTATCAGCTTAGCTAGATTAACGATATAATCCCTATCCTCAGTTAAGTCACCAGAAATTGTTATCCCATAATAATGCTTCTCAGGAGAAAATTTTAAGTGGCCATCACCCATAATCGCTCCAGCTAACTCAAAGAAAGCTGGCGACTCCAAAACCCCTTGCAAGTTCATTGGCATTAATTAATCGCATTCAATAAAAATTAGTTACGGATTAAGCTTTCCGAGAACCCTTCAATGGGATTATCCCCCTGCACAAAGAGATGCCAAGAAAGAGCGGAAGTAACAATTACAAACCTGTAATTAGTCCATAGAATATTCATCAGTTGGATCGTACCCAGGGATGGCGATGCAGAGCACGCGCTTCTCCTTATCAGTATTGTTCTTGTATCCGTGTGGCTCGCCCTGCTTCCACACGTGCACGGCTCCTGAGTCCATCTCCACCTCAACCTCCTTCATCACTTTGTGGTAGTGGTTAGGAACTTCCTTCCCGGGGTGGATAACAAGCATGGAAACGCTTAAGTCCTTGGACTCGTTGAGGGTTTCCACGTATCCCCACGGCGTCTCTATCTTCATATTATCACTCAGCCCTTGCGCCTTACGTACACGCGCCGTTAACGCAATGGGTCGGTGAGCTGCAGTCCTCGGTGTACTCCCAGTTGCCGTTGTTGCATGTCCACACGTACTGTATCGCCGTGTGCGTGGCGTCCTTCGAGGAGCACATTGTGCCGCCATGCTCCCCTGTCGGGAACTGGCAGTTCGAGACCGCGCTGCACGCGCCGTCAAGGCACTGGAAACCGGAGCCACACGATTCCGTTGTTACCCAGATGCCATTGGTGCACTGCTTGACCTCACTGCCACTGCAGCTCATCGCACCCTCCGCACCGGAGGGATTGGAACAGCCATTGGAAACAGGAGTATCAGGCGTCGCGGGGGTGTCCGGCGTTGCAGGAGTGACAGGCGTTATTGGGGTGTCCGGCACTGCCGCAGAATTGGTTAACGCGCCTGTCGACGCACTCGTGTTAACCCATTTCGCACCTTCCTCCGACGCTATCTCCGACGGGTCGACCACCGGTGGCGTCAAGGGGTTTGCTATAGCAACATAGCCCACTACGCCAAGGAGTATGACGCCAACGAACACTCCAGCCACTAGGAGCAGTACGACGCCGATTATCGCGAGGGTTGATACATCTACATTCATTTTTTCACCTTTTTCTTGTGGTGCTCACACTTGCGCTTCTTTGCGGAGGTGCACGCAACATCACAGATGCCATACTTGTCAACAACCTTAGCCGCCACCCCACAGCCAGTGGAACGCTTTGTAGCTTTAGTGCGTGGCATGTGCTCTTAGTTATAGTCAAAAAACTTTATAAACCTTTAAGTGTCTGCGCCACCAAAGCGGCGATATCCACCTTTTTCTCTTCCTCAAGCACTGCCTCGAGCACTGCCGCGGTTGAGGGCTTGTCAGGAACAATGGAGCAGCACATCGCGGAGCTCGTGCTGACACCGAACGTGCCTATCTCCCTCGCTATCCTGATTATCTCCTCCTTGTCCAGGCCGATTAAGGGCCTGACCACGGGCAGGGAGGCGGCCTGCTCGACCACAGCGAGATTGGTCAGTGTTTGGCTCGCCACCTGTCCCAGTGAGTCGCCCATCACGAGGAACGAGGCGCCAACGCTCTTGGCGTATGCCGATGCCACCCTCACCATCATGCGCTTGCAGAGGACGCAGGTCATGCGGCGCTCGCACTTCGAGGCAAAGGCCTCGAGGTTCTGGCCGTGCGGCAAGATGACCAGGTCAGGGATGTTGTCATGCAGCCCTTGGAGCTTTTTCACTGATGCGATGGCGCGGTCCTTCGTGTCCTCGCCGCTGAAAGGGTAGTTCGTGAAGTACAATGGCACCAGTTCAGCCTTGTCAGCCAGTAAGTGTGTTGACACAGGGGAGTCAATGCCCCCGCTCACGAGGGTTACGCCTTTCATGCCACTTCCCCCCACACTTTTTTTGCGATGCACTCGGGCTCGTCGCACTGGATGAGCATCTTGCCGCTGGGATAGAGGGATACGTCGACGCCGTCAATGCGCATGGCCATGAGGACCGGCGTGCGTGCCGTGATATCGAACGGCACCTTGAGCGCTTTGAGGTCCAGGTGCAGCGGCTTCTTCGGCTCGACAACGTACGCCGCCTGCGTCTTGCACGGCTTGATAGTGAAGAATTCCATTGTACCCGTATTCTTGGCGCTAAGGTATAAAAACGGTTATGGGAAAGCCGGGCACTGCAACATTCATGCAAACGCGCCTTATTTTATATGGAGGGCTAACAGCTTTAAATAAGGGTCTTGCGTATGAAACGTGTTCTAGTGGGGTGTTTACGCTAATGAGCGGAGCCATAGGGCTAGAAAATTACGTGCCTTCAAGCAGGGGAATGGAGGGAACAGAATGAATCTAACTTATGCTGATACAGGTGTTGACCGCGACACGAGAGAAACAGCCAAAAAGGTGTTTGAGGGCTTTACATCGACGTATTCGCTGGCGAAGTACGGCAAGCCGATCAAAACGCCGTTCAACATGGTATACAAAACGCGCGATGGGTACCAAGTGAAGACGTGTGACGGCGTGGGCACCAAGGTACTGATTGCCGAATTGGCCGGCAAGCACGACACAATCGGCATTGACGCGATTGCGATGGTTGCAAACGACTGCGTCCGCTGCGGTGCAGAGCCCCTGGCAATCACGGACGTGATTGACATCAAGAAGAGCGAGCCGGGGATACTGAACGAGCTGCAAAAGGGCTTGAACGAGGGCGCGCGGCAGTCAAACGCACCGCTGATTGGCGGGGAGACCGCTGATGTCCCCGAGCTGATGAAGACATTGTACCACATCAACTGCGACTGCGTTGGCGAAGTGGAAAAGGGCTCGATTATCACCGGGGAAAAGGTGCGCGACGGCGATGCGGTCGTCGGCATGCGCAGCTCGGGTGTGCACAGCAACGGGATAAGCCTCGTGCGGCGTGCGCTGTTCACCGAGTGGGGCGGCAAATACGACGCGAACGAGAACAGGGAGCTGCTGTTACAGGCACTGGAGCCAACAAAGATTTACGTGAAGCCCCTGCTCAAGGCATTCAATGACTTTGACGTGCACGCTGCGGTGCACATTACCGGAGACGCTTACCTGAAGTTCCTGAAGCTCGGCGTGGGATTCGAGTTCAATAACTTCAAGCCGCATGACATTTTCGCGAAGATACAGGAGGCTGGAAATGTCGCGGATGAGGAGATGTTCCGCACGTTCAACATGGGCTGGGGCTTTGCCCTGGTCGTGGACAAGAGCGACGCGGATAGCGTTGCGCAGGCAGTGGGCGGAGAGGTAATAGGGAAGGCCACTGATGAGAAACGGTCTGTAGTGGAGCATAACGGCAAGAGGATGGTATTATGACAGAGAGGCTGGAAGTGAGGTTCAAGAAGGGGCACCCGGACGCGAGGGCGGAGTACATCAGGAGCAAGATACAGGACTATCTCAGCATCCCTGTGAGCAATGTCGAGCGGGTAGACATCTACACCATTGATGCGGCGCTGGACGACGGGCAGCTGGAAAAGGTGCGCACGGAAATTTTCACTGACCCTGTGACACAGGAGTCTTCATACAGCCCGCTAGCAAGCGAGTTCGATAACGCGATTGAGGTCGGGTTCCTGCCTGGCGTGAAGGATAACGCAGGGGATACCTCGCAAAATGCTATTGGGGACCTGCTGAAAATAGGGTTCAAGAAGGATGAGGCAGTGTACACTTCGGTACAGTACCGCGTAACAGGCGGGTCGCGCGAAGATGCGGAGAGGATTGCAAAGGAGCTTCTTTCGAATGACTCGATAGAGCACTCGCGCGTGAACACTTACGCTGAATGGAAACAGGGGCTCGACATCATTGTCCCAAAAGTCGAGCTCGGGCGTGAGCCCGCTGTCAAGAAGATTGACCTGCAATTGGATGACGCGGCGCTCGAGAAGCTGAGCGCTGACAGGTCCCTTGCCCTCACCCTTGAGGACATGCACGTGATTCGGGATTATTTTTCAAAGGAATCTGTTGTTGAGGAGCGCAAGAAGGTCGGCCTCGGCGACAAGGTGACTGATGTGGAGCTCGAAGTGCTTGCGCAGACGCAGAGCGAGCACTGCAAGCACAGGATATTCAACGCGATGATAGCGTACAAGGACGGCGCCACCGTGGAAAAAGTGGACTCATTGTTCAACACGTATGTTAAGAAGTCGTCGAAGGAGATTGAGGCAACAAAGGACTGGATTGTGTCCACGTTCTGGGACAATGCAGGGGTAGCGCGCCTCAACGAGGACTGGAACTACGTGGCAAAGTGCGAGACGCACAACTCGCCGAGCGCACTGGACCCGTACGGCGGCTCAATCACGGGGATTGTGGGCGTGTACAGGGACCCAATGGGCACGGGCATAGGCTCAAAAATAGTTGCAGGCACATACGGCTTCTGCACCGGGAGCCCGTTCTACAATGGCGAGCTCAAGCCCAGATTACACCCCAAGCGCCTGCTTGAGGGCGTTATCGAGGGCGTGAAGGACGGAGGGAACAAGAGCGGCATCCCAACGCCCTACGGCCTGACGTTCTTTGACAGCGGGTGGATTGGCAAGCCGCTGATTTACGTGGCTGCATTCGGGATAATGCCCAGGGAAGTGAATGGCTGGCCATCACACACAAAGGAAATCAAGCCGGGCGACGCCATTGTCATGGTTGGCGGGCGCGTGGGCAAGGACGGCATCCACGGCGCGACAGAGAGCAGCCTCGAGGGCGGCGAGTGGATTACTGCGGGCCACGTGCAAATAGGTGACCCGTTCACGCAGAAGAAGGTGCAGGACTTTGTGCTGGAGGCGCGCGACGCGGGCATGTACAAGTACATTACTGACAACGGTGCGGGCGGATTGTCTTCCTCAGTGGGCGAGAGCGCGGAGTTCAGCAACGGGTGTGAGCTGCACTTGGACAAGGTGCCGCTGAAGTACGCGGGGCTTGACCCGTGGGAGATACTCGTGTCTGAGTCGCAGGAGAGGATGACGATTGCGGTGAACCAGGACAAGCTCGGTGCATTGCGCGAGCTCGCGGACAAGCACGCTGTTGAGATGAGCGTGCTCGGCACGTTCACTGACTCGGGCAAGTACCACGTGATTTACAACGGAAAGACTGTTGCGTATATGGGCATGTCGTTCCTGCACGAGGGCTTTCCGCAAATGCAACTGGAGGCAGAGTGGCAGCCGGAGCTGGAGGAGGAGCCTTCGCTCGGGGAAGTCAAGGATCACGCTGCGCTGCTGAAGAGCATGCTTGCGCGCGAGAACATCGCGAGCAAGGAATTCATCGAAAGGCAGTACGACCATGAGGTGCAGGGCGGCAGCACGATAAAGCCGTTCATCGGCGCTGCGAACGACGGGCCGGGCGACGCGGCCGTGATAAAGCCGCTGCTGGACAGGAAGGAGGGGCTCGCGATTGCCGCGGGAATCAACCCGAAGTACAGCAAGATTGACGCGTACAACATGGCCGCGCTTGCGCTGGACGAAGCGATTCGCAAGGTGATTAGCGTTGGTGGGTCGCTGGACCACATATCACTGAATGATAATTTCTGCTGGCCTAACTCAGTGTATGACGCTGAGAAGAACCCTGACGGCAAGCACAAGCTCGCGCAGCTCGTGCGCGCCAATAAGGCGCTGTATGACTACACGACTGCTTTCGGGACGCCGTGCATTTCCGGGAAGGACAGCATGTTCATTGACAGCAATATCAAGGACAAGGACGGCAACAGCCACAAGGTATCCGGATTGCCGACAATCCAGTTCACTGCTGTCGCGCGCATCGCCGACATAGGGAAGTGTATTTCCATGGACGCGAAGAAGGCGGGGGACGCAGTGTACGTTGTCGGTGAGACAAGGGACGAGCTCGGTGCGTCAGAGTACTATGAGATGCTCGGGCACGTGGGAAAGAATGTTCCGGTGCTGGACAAGAACAATGCACGAACTGTGTACAAGGGTGTTGCAAAGGCGATTCACTCCGGGCTGGTGGCATCATGCCACGGCTGCTACCGCGGTGGGCTTGGCATTGCGCTTGCGCAAGTGGCTTTCGCTGGCGGGCTGGGCCTGCACATCGACCTCAAGCCGCTGAAGCTTGATGACGTGCGCGCGCTTTACTCGGAGAGCGGCGGGCGCTTTGTGGTCACTGTTCCCGCGGACAAGAAGAATGATTTCGAGCTGGCAATGCAGGGCGTTGCGTTCACGCACCTGGGCGAGGTGACGGGCGACGCGCGCATTGTGGTCACTGGCGCGGGCGGCGAGATAATCAGCGAGGATGTGTCCGAGCTCAAGAGTGCGTGGCAAAGCACGTTTGGGTGGTGGTAAAAATGGTTAAGACAATTATCATGACCGGATATGGAATTAACTGTGATTACGAGACAGAGCATGCGTTCAGGCTGGCGGGCTCGGAGACCGACAAGGTGCACGTGAACGAGCTGATTAATGGAAAGAAGCGCCTTGAGGACTACCAGATTCTCGCGCTGCCGGGCGGATTCTCGTACGGCGATGACATTGCTGCCGGCAAGATACTAGCGAACAAGATGCTGGCGAACATGAGCGCACAGGTCAAGCAGTTCCTTGATGACGGGAAGCTTGCGATTGGCATCTGCAATGGGTTCCAGGTAATGATGAAGTACGCGTTCCTGCCGCGCTCGGGGCCGCAGGAAGCAACTCTGACATTCAATGACTCTGGCAAGTTCGAGGACCGGTGGGTGTACATGAAGTCCGGGGGCTCGAAGTGCATCTGGACCAAGGGCATTGACCAGCTGTACTTGCCTGTGAGGCACGGGGAGGGCAAGCTCGTTGCGCCGGATAGCGTGATTCAGCGCCTGAAGGACAACAGCCAGATTGTGTTGAGGTACTGCAGCCCTGACGGCTCCTTGGACGCCAAGTACCCGCTGAACCCGAACGGGAGCACTGACGGGATTGCAGGCATTTGCGATGAGACTGGGCGCGTGTTCGGCTTGATGCCGCACCCGGAGGGGTTCCTTTATCCCACTAACCACCCGCGCTGGACGCGGGAGAGTGTTCCAGAGGGCGCGGGCTTGCGCTTGTTCAGGAATGCTGTCGAGTACGCTGAAAAGGAGTTAGTATGAGCGCCGCCAGGTGCCCCTAACAGAAAAAAGGTTGTTCTGGGGGGATGCCCCCCGCAAGGCATCCCCCTGGTTCCGAAGGAGTGCCATGAATCAAACACCCCGCGCCAAGAGGCCGGCAACAATGCCAGCCTGCAGCCAAATGAAGTACCTTTCCAGCGCCCACTCCATGAGACCAAACAGCGCCGTAAGGCCAATCGCGTACTTAGTGATCGAGGTCGCGTAGGCCCCGATAACGAAGCCAATTACGAACAGCCAGTATACGCCTATGTCCCCAAAGAGGGCGAGGATCGGAAAAACAACCCCTGTGTCATCCGCATCACCCCCCTTTATGCAGCTACAAGTGAGCTCGCAAGCAGCCAGTTCGCCGCCCCTTACTCACTGATAACTATTAGGGCGTTACCAAATAATAAACTCATCGTTTAAATTGTTAACCAAAAGGTCAACAGGTATATTTAGAAAGGCCACATAACGTTAAGTTTATATACAAGTTGTGCAATAAAATTTAACTAAGTGTAACAGGGTGCCTACAATGCTGTCAAAAAGCGAGAAAAAAGTGCTTTCAGAGCTATGTTACAATGGTCGTGCCACACTTAGTGAAATAGCGAAGAGGACCAGCCTCACAAGGCAGACCGTATACAAGGCAATGAAGTCACTGAACAAAAACATAGTCGAGTACTACGGCCCGATGTTCAACCCGGAGAAGGTTGGCCTCGAGATGCGTGCCTTCATACTGATATCGGCACAGCGCAAGGGGTTCATGCAAGAGCTGAGCGGCGCGCTCAAGGAGATGGACGAGGTATCCCAAGCGCATCAGGTGCTGGGCCGCTACGACATCCTCGTGGAAGCCCTCGTGAAGAGCAGAAAGGAGCTAACAACACTTTTGTATAAGCTGAACAAGATCGAGCCCGTCGTAAGAACAGAGACGCTGCTCGTCACAGAAACATTCAAGTTCGACACAGTGGGCCCCGTGAAAAAGACGCTTGAGTCAGGAGAGGCCCTTTAGCTTGTGCCCCTTCTCGTAGAACAGGACAAGCGGGTAAAGCATCATCGCGGCACCAGCCACAAGCATCGCTGACTTTATCGACATGAACAGGAAGCACGCGAGCAGCACGACAACACCAAGGGTACGGCCCGTGTTAAGGAAGTACTCACGCACCAGCATGCCCTCATTCACCCGCCTGCCGGATACATCAGTCACTATCGTCCACAAAAAGGGCTTCACTATGTGCCCGCAGAACGACATCAGGCCGATGAACACAGCCCACGAAAGGTAGTCCCACGAAAGCCCGGCGGCTATTGAAAAGATGCCCATCATGACAGTCAGGAAGGCAGCAAACTTGACACGCGCGTGAAGCACGTCACTAAGCCGGCCGAATATGATGGCAGCAATCGCGCCCACCAGACCAAGGTAAGCAAAGAACCACGCGTAATCAAAAAACGTTGCCACGAGGGACAGCGTGACCAAAGGAACAGCGGTGTACTCAATGCCCTCCCAGAAGCCCTGGATGAAAATGAACGGCTCGGCCTTGCGCATGTGCCTGAACGCCTTCGCAGGATCCAGCTCAATGCGCCCCAAGCCCTTGATGCGGAGGGCAACGACACCGGCCAGGAGCATGAGAACGCCACCGGCGAAAAGCGCGTACTCAAACCCGAGGTGCAGCGCAACAAGCCCCGCAACAACAGGCAGGATAGTGCCGGACAGCGGGTGGATGACCATCATCACGCTGTTCAGGAACGCACGGTCCTTTTTCGGTGCCTTGCGCTCATACACCGTGTTGAACGAAACCCAAAACTCAACGATTATCCATGATATCAAGGCGGCTATTATGAACAGCTGGTACCTGCTGAACAGGTTGATTGCGACAAAGAACGCGAGAGCCCTTCCGAAAAGCCCGAGCGCCATTGCCTTGCTTGCCCGGGGCTTGCGCTTCACCAGAAGCATGGGAATCGTGAGCGCCCACAGCACAAGCGAGTACATGATGAAATCAAGCTGGGTGAACCCCATCTTGAATATCCACGGCACAAAGAGAACCCAGCCAAGGGAGTGTGCCGCAGCGAACACGAGCTGCACAAGGAGCAGTTCCCTCAGCTGCTTCGCGGAAATGGACCCACCTTTGCCACTAGGCAGGCGCAGGGCATTGAAAAGCTCGCGCAGGCGTGGCAACCTACTTCACCTTGGATAAGAGCTTAACGAGGTCATCGGCGAACAGCAGGCCAACCGTCTTGCCCTTGTCCTTGACCGGGAGCACCCCGGCATTGTTCAGGAACATCCTCTTCGCTGCCTGTCGGATAGTCATGTCAGGCTTGAGGAACAGTGGGTGCCTGCGCATTATGTCCCGGGCTGTCTCGGGGCAAAAGCTCATCCCCAACAGCGGCTCGGACATGATGATGTGTGAGGGCAGGTCGCGCGGGTCAACAATGACCTTGAGCAAGTCGCTTTGGACGACCTCGCCAACATACTTCCCGTTCTCAATCACGGGGAGCATGCTGAGCTCTATTGACGACAGGAGCTTCACCACCTTGCTGACAGGCGTGTCGGGATTGACGCTCTTGAAGCGCTTCTTCATCATACTGCTTACCTTGGTTTCACGTAGCTTAGCCATTTGCACTTGTATCACCTTTTGTCTTGACGAATACCTTCAGGCCGATGAATGTTATCAGTGCGGCCATAATGACCAACAGCATCGCGGTCGAGTAGAACAGCTCGCCCACCTCCTTTGGCAGGACAAGATTGCCGTTCAAATCCACGAGGGTCACGCCGATGGACGCGATAATCAGGTTCACATCGCCGCGCGGGAGCATGGTGAGTGACGTCATCAGGCGGTCCCTGACGCTCATGCCGTTCATGATGCTCGCCCAGTAAGCGCCGATGGCGTTCGCGGCGAGCACTGCGAACACGAGCACGAAGCTCATGAACGTGATATCACTTAAGTTGAGCAGGAGCCCGGTCCACACGAAGAACAGCGGGATGAATATCGCGTATGAGATGGATGATATCTTGTTGATGAACTGGGTTTGGCCAATCCGCGACCTGGCCAAAAGCGTTCCGGCGAGGAACGCACCAATAATGCCATGCAAGCCAAACTGCTCGGCCAATAAGCCCACGGCAATCATGAACACGAACGCAAAAGAGAACTCCGCCTGCTCGACACTGAGGTGCTCTATCTTCTCAACGAGCCATGGCACGATACGCTGCATCGCAAGGAACAGCCCCATGAAAACAGCAATCATGGCGATAACACTGCCCATCTCGAACAGGTCAATGCCCCCGATGCGCAGGTACGTGATGACTGCGGTGAACGCTATCAGGCCCATCATGCCGTCGCTCACAGTGACGCCGAGCATGATTTTCCCGGCGCGCGTTGCGAGCATGTTGACACTGGCGATGCTGCGGATGGTGATGCCCGAGTCAGTTGCGGACACGATAAGTGCAAGCAGGAGCAGGTAGTTCAGGGGGATGTTGAACGCGAAGCCGACGATTAGCGCGGCGATGAACGGGAACACGAAGCCCAGAATGCTGACGCGCATGATGGCAGGGAAGTCCTTCATAAGCTCGTCCACGTTCCCCTGCTGGAACCCAGTCACGAAGAGCATGAGGATAATGCCCAATTCAGCGAAAACAGCTATGTCATGGGGAGCCGCAAAGTTAAGGAGCATCGGCCCTGCTATGACACCCGCAAATATGTACCCGAGCACGCTGGGGAAGCCGACGCGCTCGCTTACCTCGCCAAACAGCTTCGCTGCCACGAGCAGGAGGATAAGGTTCAGAATGTAATCCACGCGTTAGCAAAACCAACGCGCCTTTTTAAGCCTTTTTGCCTTTGCGCCACATGTTGCCCAAAAGGGGCACCATGCCAAGCGATGCGGCAACTAAGACAATGACCCAGTCCACTGCACCCAGTGGAGCTGTGCCGAACATCACCTGGAGGAACGGAATGTAGATTACGGATAGCTGGAGCACAAGGCCCAAGCCCACTGCCGCAAGCAGCCACTTGTTCGAGAGGAAGCCGCCGTTGAAAACGCTTTGGTGCGCCGAGCGGCAGTTGAACACGAAGCCCAGCTCGAACAGCACGCTGATGGTGAACGCCATGGTGCGCGCCTTCTCTATGCCGTCAGGCAGCCCGTACCAAAAGCCGATGAGGGAGCTGATAGCGGCAAGCCCTCCGGCCATAATGATGACAGGGAGTATGCCGTGGAACACGCTCTCCTCCTTCAGCCGGGGCTTGTCCTTCATCACATCGGGGTCGGGCGGGTCCATGCCCAGCGCAAGTGCGGGGAACCCGTCGGTGATGAGGTTAATCCAAAGGATTTGCACGGGGATGAATGGCAGTGGCCATCCCACGAACGCGGCGACCGCCACGACGATTATCTCATCGAAGTTCGCGCTCAGCAGGTACTTGATGAAGTTCTTGATGTTGCCGTATACCCTGCGGCCCTCCTCAACGGCTTTCACGATTGTCGCGAAGTTGTCGTCCTCAAGGATTATGTCCGACGCTTCCTTTGACACGTCTGTCCCGGTGATGCCCATCGCAATGCCGATGTCCGCTGTCTTAAGCGCGGGCGCGTCGTTCACGCCGTCACCGGTCACGGCAACCACTTCGCCGCGGGCTTGGAGGGCCTGAACAATGCGAAGCTTGTGCTCCGGAGACACGCGCGCGAACACGGAAACATCGTCAACCGTCTCACGCAGGGCCTCGTCACTCATGCGCTCGACCTGCGCGCCGGTGAGTGAGACATCACCCTCCTCAATCAAGCCCAGCTCCCTGCCAATGGCAACGGCAGTGGCGGGGTTGTCGCCGGTAATCATGATGACGCGGATGCCTGCGGTGCGGCACTTCGCGAGCGCGAACTTGGCTTCGGGCCTGGCAGAGTCAATCATCCCCGCGAGGCCAACGAACACCATGCCCTTTTCCACACTGCCCTTTTCGTAGCCGTGCTTGAGCTTCTTGTACGCGAAGCCCAGGTTGCGCAGGGCCCCGCTGGCCCAATGGAGGTTGGTCTCGAGTATCCTCTTGCGCATCGCCGGAGTGAGCTTCATTTCCTTTCCGTTGATAAGGATTGATTCGCAGATGCCCAACACGGTTTCAGGTGCACCCTTGCACATTGCCATCAGGCCCCTGGAATCGTGTATGGTGGTCATCAGCTTTCTGTGGGAATCGAACGGAAGCTCATCAACACGATGGCGCCCCTTGCTGATGCCTGCCTTCTCCGCGGCCACTGCCAACGCGCCTTCTGTGGGGTCGCCGATTATCGCGTTGTCCTCCTCTATTAGCTCGGCGTCGTTGCAGTGCGCGGCAATGAAGAGCAGGCGCTTGAGCTCGGCGTTCAGCGGCGAGGAGAACTCACCCTTGGTTGCGTAGCCCTCGCCAGTGACATTGACTTCCTTGCCGCCGGCGTAAAGGTGCGTGACCATCATCTCATTGCGCGTGAGGGTGCCGGTCTTGTCAGTGCAGATGACGGTGGTCGAGCCCAGCGTCTCAACAGCAGGGAGCTTTCTCACGACGGCTTTCTCTCCAGCCATGCGCTTCAGGCCAAGCGCGAGGGTCACTGTCACAACAGCGGGCAGGCCCTCAGGAATGGCGGAGACAGCGAGGCTCACCGCGACAAGGAACAGCTCCATAATGCCGCCGGCCTCGAGGCTTGCGGCGAGCGCGGAGATGTCACCGGAAAACGACAGGAATGCGCCGAGCACCGCGGGCGTCTCGACTATCTCGATGAGGAACAGGAGCGTGGAAATGATTAAGACAAGCGCGCCGAGCTTCTTGCCGAGCTCGTTGAGCCTTCGGGTCATCGGCGTCTCGGTGTCACGGATGGTCTGTATCATGCCCGCTATCTTGCCCATCTCAGTGTGCATGCCTGTCGCGGTCACGAGGCCCTTGCCATGGCCGGATGTCACGGTTGTGTGCGCGTACGCCATCGAGTTCCTGTCGCCGACAGTTGCCTTCAGGCCAACGGAATCAGAGAACTTTGCGTCTGGCACTGACTCGCCCGTGAGCGCGGCCTCGTTGCAGTGCAGGCTGAAGGCCTGTATGATGCGGACATCGGCCGGCACCGCATCACCTGCATCGAGCACGACTATGTCACCGGGCACAACTCCGTCCGCGGGAATGACGCGCTCTCGGCCATTGCGGAGCACTTTTGCGTGTGGCGCGGTCATCTGCTCCAATGCCTCCATCGCCTTCTCGGCGCGGTATTCCTGGAAAGTCCCGAACAGCGCGTTGAAAATGACTATGACGCCGATGACAACTGCGTCGACCCACTCGCCAAGAAGCGCGCTTATCACAAGCGCCGCAATCAGTATGAAAACTATGAATGACTTGAATTGGCTGATGAAGATGTGGAGCAAGCTCGGGGGGTGGTGCTCCTGGAACTTGTTGGGGCCGTACTCCTGCAAGCGCTTCTCTGCCTCAGCTGAGCTGAGCCCATCAGGCGAGGAGCCGAGCTTCTTGAGTGATTCCTCGGCGCTTGCGGCGTAGAACTTCATTACCAATGCGTTATCCAGCGTGTATTAATAAGAATGCGCCCTTAGGGGAGGAGTATGGATGCAAAGTGCCTTTCACTGGACACGACGCTCTCGTGCGGCCAAGCGTTCCGCTGGCACAAGCACGGCGAGGAGTGGCACGGCATTGTTTCGGGGAAAGCGATTTCTGTTATGCAGGACGGAAAGCAGCTGCACTACAATGGATGCAGCGAGCGCTTCCTGTTCCGCTACCTCTCGATGGACGCGGACTACGCGTGCCTGCGCAGGAAGGCACGGAAGGACCCACCGCTCCTGATGGCGATGGACGCTTATCCGGGGCTGCGCATACTGCGGCAGGACCCGTGGGAGACGCTGGTGTCATACATCTGCTCCGCGAACAACTCGATACCGAACATACAGAGGTGCGTCGAGAACATCGCGGGAAAGTACGGCTCCAGGGCAGGGGGCGCGTTCGAGGCGTTCGCGTTCCCGCAGCCGGGGCAGATGGCCGATGCGACAGAGAAGCAGCTGCGCTCGCTGAAGCTCGGGTTCCGCGCGCCATACGTGCGCGATGCGGTGGGCCTGATGAACGATGGCTGGGACCTGTACGGCCTCGGGCGCTTCGGGTATGAGAATGCGAAGAGGGAGCTGATGACTTTGAACGGTGTCGGCGAGAAAATAGCTGACTGCGTGTGCCTGTTCGCGTTCGGCTTCGGTGAGGCGGTGCCAATAGATGTTTGGGCGAGGCGCGCTTGTAAAGAGAGCTACAAGTGCACTGGCGATGATAGCATAAGGGCGTTCATGCGCAAAAAGTTCGGTGCGCATGCGGGCTGGGCGCAGGAGTACTTGTTCCACTACGCGAGGATGAAACAATGAAACTCAAAGCATACATGAACAAGAAAATCAGCAAAGCCAAGACGTCACGAGTACTCAAGCTCATTATGTCCAAGATCCCGAAGAAAAGCGGGGTCTACAAACTCGCCTTGATCAATGTCGTGTGCACCACGCTCCTCGGTGTGGTCATCACTTACTCTCTTTACCATACCATCGGCATAGAAAGTGCACTCTCGACTGTTGTGTTCACCGCCGCGATCGTCGGAGTAATACTCGCCGCGCTAATCAACATAAAGCTCAACACAAAGTTCGGCCGCAACGTGCTCAAAGTGCTTCTGCCGCTCGCTATTCTTTTTTCTCTCCCTTTCGGCGTACTAAGCCTTCCACTACTGCAGAAAATAGAGACTGGAAAATAGCAGCTAGATTGCTTTCTCAAGCATGCACCCAATAATCCTCTTGATTTATCAAGGCAGATACCCCTCAATAAAGTCAAGTGTTTCTCTTTTGAACGAAGTGTTGAGCGAGTACCTCTTTCCACCTATCCTACTGTGGTGAGCCAGCACAACCCCTCCACTGACAAGAACACTTAAGACGTGTTTCACGTTCACTGCCCTTGATGCAAACCTGGCGCTTCGCAAAAGGCTGTCATCAACAATCGGCCTGTGCCCCCAGTAACCCTTCCGCGCCATCTTGTTCAACAGCCAAGCCGCGGCAGCCCGCTCAGGGTCATTAGAAAAAAGGCTGGCAATCATCAATAAGTAACCATAAGCCAATACCAATTAAATACGCCTGGGAGTAGGGCTTGCCGAGATATATTGTATAAAAACAATACATTTAAATAGTGTAATATGGACAATATAGCTACATGGATGACTCACTGCTATTGAGGGCACTGGGCAGCTCCCCCCAGCTCAGGGCCATAGACTTTTTCATAGAGAACCGCATCTTTGACTACTCCAAGTCAGACGTGGCAAAAGAAACAGGGATATCCCGCATGACACTGGACAAGGCCTGGGACGAGCTTATCTCGCTTGGCATCATCAAGGAAACCCGCCGCATCGGAAGGGCAACCCTTTACAAGCTGAACACGGCTGCGCCTCTCGTGAAAGAGCTTATCCGGCTCGACCAATTGCTCACGAGAAAATACGCAGAACAATTGGGCGCAATGAGCACAGTGCGCACATGATTACTTAGGCATTCTCTCGAGCATGCGTGTGCTGATTTTTCTTGGGGCGTATTCAATCGCGGCGAGCTCCGCCTTTTCAAGTAAGTGGCGCGGATTGCCTTTTGACGCGCGGTGCAGCATTGTGATTGCGTCACTGGAAAACATGTTGCCCTTGCCCAGGCGCTTGTCGAGCAATTCTTCGGACTGCGATTTTGTCAGGCGCTTGAGGCGGATGACGCGGTCGCCAACGCGGTCGAGGAAAGCGTCGTCGACCTGCATGTCATCCTCGTGGACGCACGCGCAGATGACGCTCTTGACAACGGTCTTGTCCTTGG
This sequence comes from archaeon, assembly GCA_030592525.1. Classification (GTDB taxonomy): domain Archaea; phylum B1Sed10-29; class B1Sed10-29; order WALL01; family WALL01; genus JAUVIW01. The sequence continues at coordinate 4,635 of JAUVIW010000001.1, read as the reverse complement.
CCTGCGTCTTGAGTGCCTCGCCGGTGAAGCGGTCCAGGAACTTTGTCTCGTTCAAAAAGAAAACATTCTCCTTCTGTGGCAATGGCTTGCGCATCAGGCGCTCGAGGAAGGTTCGGCGCGCCTTCACAGAGGGCAGCACGTCGAACTCGGGGTGCTCGCTGCACATCACGAAGAACGAGTTGTATTTCCCGCGGTTAAGGTAGTGGGCGTTGCCTATGAGCGTTGTCTTTCCGACGCCTGGCTCGCCTGTGACCAGGACCATTTCGCCGGAGTCAACGAACTCCTGCAAAAGCCCGAGCTCTGCCTCTCGCGCGGTGAACAGCCCGCGCTCTATTGTTTCCTGCACATTCGTGGTGAGGGGATTGAAGCCGAAGCCGTATTGCCTGAACCATTCCATGGGGAATCACTAGGTAAAGTGGGATTAATAAGAGTTACATGAAGCCGGCGAGGTCGCCGGCCGTGAGGTAGCCTTCCGTGAGCGCCCACTGCGCGCATTCCGCCACGTGGTCGAGGCAGTACTCCTCCAGCTCCTCCTCGCTCGTGGCGCCGCCAGGCACATTGTCCAGGTCATCGAACGATGAGGGGATTGCTGGGGGAAGGCCACTGGAGCCGGATGGGCCACTGGGGCTGGACGGTGTTGAGGGCATTGGGGATAAGGCGAAGGCGCTCGTGAGGTCATCCATGGAATTCACCTTGGTCATGTCGACCGTGCCCTTGATGATTATGAACTCGCCGTTGGTGACCGCGCTCTGTATCGAGATGCCGTCAGCCATTGGCATGACGGTTACGAGGGCGACCATGCCCTGGGCCTCAAGCGGGGAGCCTGCCTGCACTATGGCTGTTGTCGAGGCGAGCTCGTCGCGCAGTTTTGCCGAAAGGCCGATGGCCATGAGCCCGGTGTCAGTGACAAGCATGATGTCGCCCTTGGGCACCTTCTTGATTAGCTGCGAGTGGGGGACAACGGCGTTGGCGCCTGACCTGGCCTTGATTACTTTCCGTATCGCGGCCTCGTCGCCGACATAGACTTCACCCATGCGGGCGAAGACGCTTGGGTCGCCCGAGTAGTAGGACTTGCCGAGATATGTCTTCTGCTCGTAGTTGCCTGCAATCGGCATGGCGAACTGCATTATGACGCCGGGGCCCATGGTCTTGAACCCGACGACGTAGCTGTTGCCATGGACTATGACCCGGCCCTCCGGGGCTATGATGAGCAGGTGGCCAAGGAATGCAGGCACTTGCCCGTCGAACAGTGAGTCGAGCACGTGCTGGTTCGTGGCAAGCGCATGAGTGTTCAAGTAGGCGTATGCCTGGGCGTCCGGCGGGCTCTCGGCGGCAACGCTCTCCAGCGGGCTGGAGGGCGCGCTGATGCAGCCCACTAGCATGAAAACAGTGAGCAAGGCGAGTAAAAGCCGCATAGCGGGGTTAAACCACAAAGCGGAATAAAAAAGGGCACTATACTCGGGCTTTATCGCTGATTGGCGAGACCATTTATGAACAAAGGCGGTCTTTTTATAATAGTTTGGGCATAATATGGAGCTGCGGGCGTCACTGGTCCTGCATTTCTTTTACCTGGGAGGGGAAGGGACTTAATGAGCTCACCTACAACGTTTTATGAAAGCCTCGGGCACAAAGTGGTTAGTGCGAACTATTTCACGCCTGCGATAGAGGATTATAGGCGATGCGAGCTTGACTTCCTCGCCAAGAACATACCTGATGACAGCAAGGTGCTTGAGCTGCTTTGTGGCAAGGGCAACCGCGCCGCCGCACTAAGCAAAACAGCCAAGGAATACGTGTGCATGGAGCGGTCGCAAATCGCGAAGTCCATGGCCGCGCGCACCAACAAGCCGAACAAAAACGTCAAGGTAATCGAGGGGGACGGCAGCAAAGTGCCGTTCGACGACAATCATTTTGATTATTCGTTCATAGCGTTCAACAACCTGTTCACTGTCCCGAACGAGCAGGAAATCCTCACGGAACTCGCCCGCGTCACCAAGAACAAGGTGTTCATCTCTGTTTACGCAGAGGGGTCCTTGGCCGAGCGCCTGAAGTTCTACGAGAGCTGCGGGTTCGACATCGTGTCAATCAACCACGGCAAGGTGTTCACGCGCGAAGGGTTCTCAAGCGTTCAGCACGAGAAGGCAAAGCTCCTCAAGCTGTTTTCATCGGCGGGGCTGAGCGTCCAAATAGAATCCCTGTGCGGCATCGGCTCGATGTGCATCGCTGAAAAGGTCACGCCTTCTTCGGATACAGGCGCCTGACACCACGCGCCATAAGCCAGCCATTACACGCCACTGTCAGCATAGACCCCTCCAGAATGAGGAACATACCCACACCAAACCCGATTTGTAGCTGTGGGGTGATTGCGGGAGCGCTCATGAACGTGTAAACGAGGAAGCAGCCCATGATGATGAGGACTAGCGTCGCTGTCTTGGCGACAACCTCTATTTTTTTGTCCTCGGGTGTTGTCTGCTGCTCAGGCATAAGGGACTAAGGGGGGAGCACAATAAAAAGCTTTCCAAAACGCATTAATACCCCGGCTTCGTTATGAATGGAGAGGTGCCACTTATGCCCACAAGACCTACCAAAGAAGCTTATTACTTAGGAATAGCCGAGAGCACGGCGCAAAGAAGCAACTGCATGAGCACTGCAGGCGGCGCAATCATCGTGCGCGACGACCAGATTGTCAGCACGGGGTACATCGGGGCGCCGAGGAAGGTCATGGACTGCATGGAGCTCGGCTACTGCATAAGGCGGAAGAAGGGCGTGCCCTCTGGAACAGGGTATGAGATGTGCCGCTCTGTGCACGCGGAGATGAACGCGATAATCAACGCGGCTCGCGCCGGCGTCTCGCTGCTCGGCGGGGACCTGTACCTCTGGTTCGGCAGGCGTGACGGCGACGATGGCGTGACAACGACCGAGGCGTTCCCGTGCCTGCTCTGCAAGAAGATGATGATTAACGCGGGGCTGAAAAGGTTTATCGGCTCGATGCCGGATGGCACCTACAAGGTACACACCATTGACGACTGGGTGAACGAGTGGAAGACTCTTGAGGACCTCACGCAGGACAAGAACAGGTACCAGGTCGATTACTCGAAGCAGATGGACTACCACCAAGAGCTCGCGAAACAGAACAAGATAAATAGCGGTTCGGATTAAGGTGTTGTTATGGGAGCAGTCACGCGCGCGCGAGCAAAGAAGAAGCCGGCGAAGAAGCCAGTGAAAAAGGCTTCAGCCAAGAAGGCAGTGAAGAAGGCGCCTGCAAAGAATCCTTCAGGCATTGGCAGCAAGATAGCCATGAAAATGAAGTGCTCTGCCTGCGGTGCGTCGTGGCTCGTGGGCAAAGTCAATGTCAAGACCAAGGGCAGGCACGCCTGCATCAAGTGCGGCAAGAAGACTGCGAAGCAGGCTTAGTAACTCTCTCTTATGGCACGGTCCTTTCGCTTCCTAGCTTTTGGCTTTGTTGCGCCGTAGCCCAAAGGCAGGATGGCAACGGGGATGGTGTTGCTTTGTGCACCAAGCACGCGCCGGATTAAGCCTGGCTCGAACGCGCCCACCCAAACGCTCGCGAGGCCCACTGCGCGGATGGCGAGCTGGGCGTAAGTGCACGCGATTGTGGCGTCCTGTACCGAGTAGAGGTCAACGCCCCTCCTGCCGAACTTCTTCGCGCTCCTCTGCTGGTTCGCAAAGAACACGAGCATGACAGGGGCTTTGGCGAGGGCTTTCGCGTGGTAGCCGAATGCGGACGCGAGTGACTCGATGGTCGCACGCTTCTTGACCACGACCACATCGTATGACTGCAGGTTGCCTGCAGAGGGCGCGGCCTTGGTGGCAGCGAGGATTTTGCGCAGCTTGTCCGCGGGGACCTTCTTGTCCCGGAACTCGCGGATTGAGCGGCGCTCTTTGACGGCCTTGAAGAACTCCATGCCTATCCAAAGGAGTAAGTGGAATAAAATGGTTTCCAGGCAAAGAAAAGAAAACAGGGGCAGAGCCCCCAAAAAATCAACTATACTCAGAATAGCTCGTCCACGCGCTTTTCGTAATATTTGTGAAAAAACCGTTTCAAGGCAGCTACTTGCCGTTTGTTTTCACAAAGCCGCTCCAACACCTTATGCTTCACAGCAGTAAAATCCTGAATTGCATGGGCATAAAACCTATGGGAATTAAGTTCATCACCAGCCCAACCACGTCTTATTCCGTTAAGATCCCTTCCATTTTCAAAGTCAATTAATTTCAATACCGGCTTTTCACCGTGTTTCCATACCACTATATTTCTCTCGTATACGTCCCCATGCACCTGCCCAAACCGGAGGTTCACGTCAATCAAAGCATCTGCTAATTGTTTTGCTATCTCCTTCCGATTCTTAACAAGCCAGTTCTTGTCATGGGACATGCGTATCTCAAAAATATTGCGGCCCTTCTCAAACCGCATTCTCGCACCCCCATAATTCTCAACAGTATTGAGTTTCTGGACATATTTTGAAGGCTGTACAATGAACTGAGTGGGAATACCATCTTTGCTTCGCTTCCAGTCTCCCCACGCACGCCATTTGTTGTAGCTGCTTGAGGCCTTTTTTCCCCCTAGCTTAACCTGCTTAGACCATTCCTTCATAATCCTTTTTTTGGGCTTTTTCACCT
>JAUVIW010000089.1 GCA_030592525.1 archaeon | reverse complement strand
CCACGATGTTGCCCAGGCTGTCCTCGGCCATGGCCCTTATCGTGAGCGTGTTCCTGTCGTCGCCATTGCGTATGCTGTAGGCGAGTGAGTACATCCCTTTTGATATCTCCTCTGCGGGCATGAACCCTTGGAGGCTGTCAATCGCCGCGCTTATGCTTGTGTCGGGCTCCGCCTCAATCATCAGTATGAGTGTGTCCCCGTCACCGTACGCCATGGACATGGCCCTCACCACCGTGATTTCGGGCGGTGACAGGTCCAGGTCTATGTGCGGGCCCGCTTCCCTCATCTCAACACCCTTGTAGTTGGCTACGAATGTCGTGCTGATAATCGTGGACTCGTTGAATTCGGATATCAGGTGTATGCCGTGGTACCTGCCCAGGGCAGCCTGCTCCAGCATCAGCTTCTGGCCGCCGGGCTCGAGCTCGACCCACGCAGTTGCGTTCGGTGGGCCCTGCATGAAAAAGCTTATTTTTTCCGAGCTGTTGACGGCGCCGATGGTGGCGGAGTGGTTTGTGATGGTTATTTCTTCGCGCACTGGCTCGATTTGGATGAAGCCACTTCCCATGTTCATCTGCTCGTACACAAAATAGCCGACGGAGAATGTCAGTATTGACAGCACGACCGACACGGCGATTATGATGCGGGCGTTCACGTTCATGTCAGAGCCCCTCCGGCTGCGTGGTCTTCACTATGACGATGAACACGATGTTGATGAAGGGTATGCCGACGAACACGCCAATTGACAGGAGGTCGAACGCCATGGCTGCGCTCATTGGCATGCTCATTATTTGCGAGACATCGCTTGAGCCGATGAAGTTCATTATGCCAACGACCGTGATGAACATGAGCGGCACGACAAGTGCGACAATGAGGTATATTGTCGACAGGGTGTCCGATGACTTTTGGTACTCCTTTTGCAGGCGTATGTTCTGCTCGCGCCTGTCCTTGGCCTTTTGCTCAAAGAATCTGGCGATGTTCCCGCCGCTGATTATCTCTGTCCTTAGGTTGCTGAATATCTCCCGAAGCTGCTTTGAGGGGGTTATCTCCGAGACCTCTGCCAGGGCGGTGGGGAGCGATTTCCCGCTCACCGTGGCGCGCTTGTAGACCATGCGCATTTCCTTTGACAGCTCTTCGTACTCCTTGAACTCCGAGACCATTTGGAACGCAACCAGCGGGGGTGCGCCCGACCCCAACACGGATGCCATGTAGCTTAGTGCGAGTGGGAGCTCGGCATCCAGCTTCTTCTTCCTTGAGTCAGAGTGCTCTATTGGGTACAGGTAGAACATGAGGAACGTGAGCACGCCCACGAGCCCGCCGATTATCACGCGGAGCACTATGTTGACCGGTGGGATTATCATGCCGAGCAGTGCCGCCAGAAGCGTGGTGATTATGAGCACGCACAAGTACTCCTTGAACAGGAAGGATGTGCCTGCTGACATGAACGGCTTCTTGAGGTCCATTAGCCATGCTTCTTGAACCACGTTGCCCAGGATGCCGTGGCAGAATTTCACGTAGGCTTCGATGAATTTCAAATCACACACCTTTTAGGACAGGGATAGCAGCTTGAATGCATTTGTAGGGCTTTCTTGGTACATGTGTACCCACATCGGGAATTCCTTGAACCCAATATCCTTGCTATCCATCAGCTCCAGGAACCCAACCCTTTTCTTGAGCTCATCCTGCGAGTCAGTATACTCGTCCGTGAGTATCCTTGACCCACCAAGGTAATCCGCCCTGTCACTCTTTGGGTTCCACTTGAATATTGTTTTCGAGCCAATCTCTTTTTTCTCCGCGTTTATCTCGATTATTTCCTTGCACCTTCTGGCGTTTTCCTTTATCTGTGGGACGCTTATCTGGATGATTAGGATGTCGAGTATGCCGATTAGTGAGCGCGGCAGGCTGATGGGGGGTGTGGACAGCCTTTCCACGACGGCGATAAGCGATTCGGCGTGGATGGTGCCCAGGCCCGCGTGCCCGGAGGCCATGCCCTGGAACATCACTGTGGCTTCCTTGCCGCGCACCTCGCCCACTATCACGTAGTCGGGCCTTTGGCGGAACGAGGCCTTCAGGAGGTCAAACATCGAGACCTCGCCATAGCTGCCTGTGCCGGCGCTTGACAGCCCGGAGCGGGACACGCTTTGTATCCAGTTCTCGTGCAGCAGGTTGAGCTCGGCCGTGTCCTCGATGCTCACTATCTTCAGGTTTTCGGGGATGAACAGGGATATGGCGTTGAGGACCGTGCTCTTCCCGCTCGCAGTGCCGCCGGAGACAAGTATGTTCTTGCGCTTTTCTATTGCCACCCACAGGTACGCGAGCTCCTCAAACGTGAATGTGCCGAGCTTGTGCAGGTCGAGCGGCGTGAACGGTATTTTCCTGAACTTCCTGATGTCGAATGTCGGGCCGCGTATCGTGACGCCGGCACCGAACGTTGCTTGCACGCGGGAGCCGTCGGCGAGCGAGCCGTCAAGCAGTGGCTCACCATATGAAATGAACCGCCCGCACTTTTGCGACAGCTTTATCACGAAGTCCTCGAGCTCTTTCCCGGTCTTGAACAGGACGTTTGTGCGTATGGCACCGAAATCCCGGTGGCTGACGTATATCGGCACGCCAATCCCGTCGCAGGATATGTCCTCTATGTTCGGGTCGTGCATGATGGGCTCGATGATGTTGAGCCCCACAAAATCACGGATTATGTAGTACCATATGATTTTTTCCGTCTTCGGCTCTATTTCCACTTTGTACTTCTTCTTGTACTTCTCGAACGCCGCTTTCAGGTACGGCTTGGCCTCAAGCTCCTTTAGCGAGCGGTCGGAATCCATGACCTCGATGACGTACTTCTTCACTTTGGTGAGCAGGGCCTTGTCCTCGTCATTCAGCTCGGGCTCCACCAGGTTGTACCTCCAGCTTCGGCCCTCCCTCTGGATGTTCGCTATGGCGAACCCCTTGATGAGCGCGTAGTTAATGGCCTGCTTCCCGCCTTTTTTCGCAGGCTTCTTCTTCTTTTTCGGCGCGGCCTTCCTCTTCACCGCGACCCTCTTTTTTGGTGCCCTCTTCTTCACCGAGGCCCGTTTTTTCACTGCCTTCTTCTTTGGCGCAGCCTTCTTTTTCACCGCGCGCTTTCGCACCGGCTTCTTTTTCGCTGGCTGCCTTTTTGCGGGCTTCTTTTTCGCCGCTTTCCTGCGTTTCAGGGTCCTTTTTGCCATTAACTTGGATACTACGTATAGGTATTTATAGCTGACTGTGGTTTCTAACTTCATGCGCCGAGGCAATTCTCAGACCGTGAGCTTTGTTTTACTGTTAGCGATAGGCGCGGTTATCGCGACGGCTTTTTACTTCGCTTACGCCGGCTCGGCGTCGGATATGAGCTCGGCCCTCCAGCAGCAGAGGGACTCATCCATCAACCGGCTTAGCGGCTCGGTGGTCTTTTTCGCCCCGCAGTCCATGAAAAACAACTCGGGCTACTACGGCGCGGTCTACAACTCCGGTGTGATACCCCTGCGCAGCCCGGACCTCAAGTTCTCAAGCTCCGGCTCTGAAATCGGGGTCGCCTTAATCGATGCATCAGGCACTAATGTGACTTACTTGGCTGAGGGGGATGTCGCTTTCTTCACTTTGTCGGATAGGCCGCAGGCCAATGACCTGCTCATGTTCCATTCTGATGAGCTGAACCACTTTCACGCATTCCCTGCTGATGTGAGCCGCGTGGTTCTCCTGCAGTCCAGCACATCCTCACTCAACGCCGTGGACGGCGTGTACGAAAACATAACTGATGTCAATTGCACGGCGAACAGCACGTACTCTTGGTACGTGGGCGTGAACCGCAGTGAGCTGGAACACATTTTCGTCGATGGGTACGCCAAAAGCAGGCTGGGGGCGAGCTACATGACCGTGACGGACGAGGCGAGCATGAATGTCACGGACTCCTTCACGACAACCTGGGCGCGCGTGACGTACGACATCTCGGACGCCACTTACGCGGGTGACACCCTGAGCCTGTGCGTTAACATGCCAAAGGGCCAAGAGGTTTACCTGGATTACTTGCGGGTGGTGGTGCTCTATTAGGGGGGGCCAAGCCAACATAGTGCTTTTCCCTGTCCTCATGATACTCATACTCAGCGTGTGGGTGCTGAGCTTCAACCACATCACCCAGACGTCTGACGAGCTGCACGAAGCCCTTTTGGACGTGAACTCACGGAACAAGGAGATGACGGACGCACACATCTCTGCAGATGCAATGCCCTCACCCATTGACGCGTATGGCGCCATCAGCAACGGTGGCATGGGCACCCTCACGAACCTCAAGCTTTACACCCTTT
>JAUVIW010000067.1 GCA_030592525.1 archaeon | reverse complement strand
TGGTTGAGCACCAGCTGGCCAAAGAGCGTGCCAAGGCCCTTGTTCCGATACTCTTTCGCGATATGGACATCGCGGCTCCCCTGCCTGAACGTGAACGCGCCAACATAATCAAAGCCCTTGTCAAACAGCAAGTACCGCTCGTGGCTACCCCTGAGATTTTGGTGTAAGTAGTACACGCCCCGGTTCCCCTTCTTCTCAAGGAACTTTTTGACGGCTGGCTTGAGGGCATCAAGCGGAAAATCGGGCTTCACATACCTGCCGTTCTTACGCTTCTGTACTTTCACTGTATTAGCCTGGGCATCAACACGGTAGATGTCACCGGTCTTGAGCGCCTGCTCACGCAGTACTTTTTGGAAACGCTCCAATGCCTTCGAAGGCCGGGGCGTGTCACTGATGGCAGCGGCGATTTCAATTTCTTTGCCCCAGTGTGAAACCATATCAATTCTGTTAACTAGCTTGAGGTAAGCCTCAGCCTCTTTCCTGCTCCGGGCACCGCCCTCCATGAGAACTCGCAGTGGCTCGCGCAAGGGCTTGCGGATTGTTGAAAGGTAGGTGTGAAGGATGAGGTCGTGCTTGGGCTCCCAGTCCTTCTTGGGGTTAGGAAGAAACGACAGCATCCCCCCAATATTATTGGCTGCGTCCTCGCCGAGGCACTCATGGATGGAAAACATCTCGTGGCCGTATCCAGGATACTTCTTGAAGTACTCCTTGCGCAAGGCCTCTCGCTCCTCCCATTTCTTCATACATATGTTAAGCACTAATCCGAATAAAAGAGTGGTGGGCGAGGGGAGATTCGAACTCCCGGCCTCTTGATTATCAGTCAAGCGCTCTACCTGGCTAAGCTACCCGCCCACAGAATGAATGGTAGTGTTTGAAATGAAATCCTATTTAAGCGTTTTCCACTGAATGTTCTTGCACCGCGGTGCCAGCGGCATCAGCCTCTTTCTCAAGCTCTTCCTGGAACTCATCGCTCGCCTCCTTCGCTGCCTCGGCAAGGCCTTCCGCAGCGGCGGACAGGGTTGTCTGGCCGTCGGGCTCCAGAATCTCCTGTGTGGTTGATGGCGCGAGATCAAGGTCCTTGACCGGCGGGCCGAAGTACTCCTCGAACTTCTTCGTGGTCTCAACGGAGTAAGTGTTCGACTCCTTTTCCCTGCGGATGAACCCCTCCTCATCCAGCTGCTTGATGTGGTCATAAGCCTTGTTGCCGCGCATCTTCACGACAATGCTCTGGCGAATGGGCTGCTTGTAAGCGATGATTGCGAGTGTGCGGAGCACTGCTCTTGAGAGGTCAGTGGTGACAGCGAAGTGCTTCCCCCGGCCGGCGTACTTGTTGCGCACGCGCATGTGATAGCGGTCGTCCTGCGTGAGGATGATTTCCAGGGACCCGTTGCGCTCGTTGAAGTTGGCCACTAATTCATCCATGGCTCGGCGTGCCTTGGCATGGGACTCGGTCCCCATGACCTTCATCAGCGCCGTCAAGGGCACGGCCTCGGGCGACATGAACAGGGCTGCTTCAGCAAGAATAGGTTCCATTGGCATTATTGACCACCTTCCGGCAATGAGATGAATATCTCCCTGAACGCCTCATCCTGCCACATGAGTATCCTGTGCTGTGTGGCCAGGTGAAGCAGGGAGATGAGTGTGAAAACGACTTCCGGCCTTGTCTTGTCGCGCACGATGTCTGAAAAGACGGCGAGCTTCTGCGAGTCCAATGACTCTATCACGCGCGCGTACGTGGAGTCGATGAGCTCCTGGAAGTCCTCGGCGTTCTCGAACGCGAGGTCCATGAGCTGCTCCGGCACAATGTGGTCAAGCACCCTTTTCTCGGCGCGTGATGCGGCGGGCGGGGTTGAGCTCGGGAACGCGCTTGCCCTCGAGAATGAACTCCCAGTCACTGTTGTTCTCGAGCTCCTCTTCCACCTGCTCCTGGGGGTAGAGCTCCCAGTTGTCGCTCTTGAACCGCAAAAGGATTGCAGTGGCCAGCACTGCGTTGGCCGGCACGCGGAAGTCGGGCCTGCGCATTTCCGAGATGCGCTGGACATACGCGTGGGTGAGCTCAGCTATATCTATGTCCCAGGGGTCCATCTTCTCTTTCTGGACTATCTCCGTGAGGAGTGTCTTCCATGTTGGCTTCTCGACCATGTCGAGAAGAGGCGTGTAATCCATAGGTAACCCTTAAATAGGCGGTGTTATTAGTTATCCTTCGAAGAGAATTTAAAGGGTGCGGTAATATGGCTGGAAGGACTGCTACGGGGATACCTGGTTTCGATGAGCTAATTCAAGGAGGGTTTCTTGAGGGCTCGAGCACTCTCGTGTCCGGGGGCGCAGGGTGCGGCAAAACCATTTTTGCAACCCAGTTCGTTTACCAGGGAGCCCAACAGTTCCAGGAGCCCGGCATCTATATTACACTCGAGGAAGGGACCACGAACATCTGGTGGAACATGAAGAGCTTCCACTGGAACATCGCGAAGATGCAGCAGGAGAACCTCATCAAGATTTACAGGGTTGGCATGTTCAACCCCAAGGAGTTCGCCTTGCAGTTCGACGAGGAAATCAAAAAAATCAAGGACATGGTGACCACGATGGGCGCGAAGCGCCTTGTGATTGACTCCACCACTGCCTTCGGGATGTTCATGGAGAAGGAATCCGACATCCGCTACAATTTATACAAGCTGATTAGCGAGATGAAGAAGCTGAACTGCACCACGCTCCTCTTGTCGGAGACGCTTGGCGGCAGGGACCAGTACTCGCGCTTCGGTGTTGAGGAGTTCGTTGTCGACGGCGTTGTCATGCTTTACTTCTTCCCGCCCGTGCGCAGCATGCTCGTGAAGAAGATGCGCGGCACCAACCACGACAAGCGCGTGCACCCATTCGAGATAGGCCCGAACGGGATAGAAATCAACCCCACGGAACAAGTCATGTGGGAGAGCCTGAACAAGTGATTCAGCCAATGTTGACTTTGAGCTTCTTAGAGATATCCCTGCCACCAGGGACGTCGAGGCGTGCATCGATGTACCAGTCGATTTTCCTGGAGGAGTAGTGGCCCATGAGCGCACCAGCAATCTTGGCAGCGGCCTCAACACCCTCGGGAAGCCCCGCGCCCTTCTGCTGTACGTCCGCGGGAATCTTTATTTCGAAGGGATACTCGCCGCCGGTGTAATCCTTCTCGCCGTCAAGCGGCTGCTCAAAATTGAACACATAGTTCGACCGGGAACTCGTGTTCCCGTGGCCATGCTGCTTAACATTCTCTATGCCGTATAGCTTGACAAACACGCCGTTCGCATGCACCGGCTTCTTCGTAGTAAACTTTATTGTTCCTTTAATCATCTCACCAGGAGAGTTGTTGTACTTCTCGAGAATAACTTCCATCTTCCCTGGAGAGAAAATAGCATCAAAAAGACCCATGAATAACACCTCCCTAAAGCAAAAGGGCTAGAGGTTTAAAACTTTATCACAGCACCTTGAAGTCAATAGCTATCTGGTCAACGCGCACGGCGTGCTGGCGGACCATCTTCTTGTTTAGTATGCGGACCTTCTTGCCCAATGCCTTCGCCGCGTCCCTGATTTTCTTCACTGCCGCGGTGTAGTGGTCGCCGGACGGGGCAAACTCATAGTAGTGCACGATGCCACCCGGCTTCGCAGTCAGGATGCATGGCTCGAGGAAAGAGTCGCCAGTCTTCGGGGCGGGCATGAGCACGCGGTCGCACTTCGGCAGGTCCTTGTACGCCTTGTTGACATCGCCGAGGATTGGGATGACCTCGCCCTTGAGCTTGTTGAGCTTTATGTTCTCCTTCATGAGCTCCACGGCACGCGGGTTGAGCTCAACAGCGTAGATTGTGCACTTGTGCTTTTTCGCGATGACCAGCGGGAAAGGGCCCACTCCGGCGAAGAAGCCGGCGATTGTCTCGCCGTCCTTGACCAGGTCAGCGATGCGGCCGCGCTCAGTCCCAAGGCGCTGGGAGAAATAGACCTCGCCAAGGTGTAATTTGATTTTGATGCCGTGCTCAAGGTACTCTGGCTCAAGGTTGTTCTCGCCGGCGATGACTTTGACCGGCATGACGCGAAACTCAGTGTCATGGCGCCCCGCCTTCATGCAGACAGTGCGCAGGTTCTTGTGCACCTCGAGAATGGCTTCGCCGATTTCCTTGGCCTTGTACTCGAGGTTGTGCGGGACCTCTATCACTGCGACAGTGCCGTAAATGTCGAAGCTCGTGACCAATTGGCTGAACTCATCTGGCGAGAGCACGCCTTTCAGCGCGCCCTTCAGCGAGCGTGGCTTCACATGGACCTTTCGCGCAGAGCGCTCTATGATCTCATAGCCGGACACAGCCTCTTTCACGGGGAACCAGACATAGCCCTTTTCCTTTCGAACAGCGTAGCCGTGGTCAAGGGCACCCATGTCCTGGAGCTCGCGCTTGGTTGTCTCAGCGTCCCTTGCGCGCACGCGCGCGTATTTGACCATAATCTTTATTTAGGCTGCAAGAGGTATTTAACGCCATGGCTTGGGACCAATTCATCCTTGATTACTTCATCAACCCAGTGTACACCGGGGAAGGGTACAATGTTATCAACACGATTGTCTACGCAGTTGGCCTGTTGCTTGCGTTGTATGCGCTGCAGTGGGGCCTCAAGAAATTCAATATCAAGCCTGACGCGAAGTTCTTCTGGGCCGTGTTCCCGTACATACTGATTGGGGGGCTGGTCAGGGCGCTCGCGGATTACATGGCGGCTGTTGGGCTGCCGAAGCACTGGCTGTTCATCACGCCAGGGATTTACTTCCTGGTGTTCGGCGTGTTCGTGCTCTCGTTCCTCGCGGCAAGGATGGCGAAGGACCGCACCAAAGCTTTGCGCGAGATTGGCTGGGGGTACGTCTCCTTGCTCGCTGTGCTCGTGCTGTTCTGTGCGTGGCGCGGGTTCGACGCCACCAGCTTCATGGCCATTGTCGCGATGACCGCTTCCTTGTCAGTGATCATGTGGTGGGCCTTGGGGAGATTGGGCATCAGGACGCCCGAAAACACGGCAATTTGTGCTGGGCAGATGCTTGATGCATCCGCGAGCGCGATAGCAATCACTTTCCTGGGTTATTTTGAGCAGCACGTTGTTTCCAGCGCCATAATGAGCTTGGGGTCACCGTTCTTCTTCGTGCCCGTGAAAATGGCAGTGGCATTAGGGGCTGTATACGTAATACAGAAGCAGGCTAACGAGCCCAGGTGGGAGTGGCTGCTGAAGATAGTGGTGCTAACCCTCGGTTTGGCCACAGGAACGCGCGATGCGGTGCGTGTCTTCCTGAAAGTGTAACGCTTTTAAATCCTGATTGTGTCAACTAACG
>JAUVIW010000112.1 GCA_030592525.1 archaeon | reverse complement strand
TGTCGGTGGTGTATGAGTAGAGGAAGTTGTCTTCGTTGGAATCGTTGCCTTCGTAGACGAACACTTCTTCTTTGCCGTCGTCTGGTGGCGGTCCGCCTGCGGAGATTACCATTCCTTTGCCTGTTGCTGGTTCTACTACTCCGATGAATCTGGTTGCGAAGTGGTATGCCTGCTCACCCTCACCGGCGGCAGTGACCTTTATTTTGTAAGTCGACGCAGATTTGGTGGTTGAGCATTCGCCGCCGCTCGCAGCGGTGCACACTTCCGTGCACGAGGTAGTCATTAGCACTGCTGTTGTGCTTGGGTAGGTTGCTTCGAGGATTAGTTTTCCGGCGCCCGTGCTGGACAGGTCAAGTTCGTAGAAGTCGTATTCGCCGTCAGTGATGCGGCCGCCGGCGCCGTCATTGGCTACCAAGAAGTAGTCTGTGGGGCACGAGGCACTTGCTAAGACAGCAATCAATAGCAAACAAACTAGGGCCTTCATTCAAAGTAATATTACTGCAAACACGTACTTATACCCTGCTTATGGGTAACCCTCAGACTTCCCGGTTAATCAGGAAGTCCGCGATGCCCAGCAGGTACCCCTTGCCTTCGTCAACGAAAGTGGACTCAGCCACCGCAACCCTTGCCTGCTCAGCGAGCTTTGCGGCCAGCTGCTTGCTGTAGTCATACGACCCCGTGGACCTGACAATGTCCCGGACTATCTCCACCTGCTCCGGCGTCACGCTCTCGTTCCCAAGGGCAGACATTACGTCCTTCCTCTCGTTATCATTCGCGCTCTCCAGCGCCTTCAAAATAAGTATCGTTCTCTTTCCTTCCTTGAGGTCGCTGTCAACAGGCTTCCCGAGCTTCTCTTCCTTGCCGAAGAGCCCGAGCATGTCGTCCTGCAGCTGGAACGCCTGCCCCAGCGGAACGCCATAGTCTGAGAACATCTTGAGCTCTGCGTCACCCGCGCCCGCGAGCATCGCGCCCATCTGGAGCGGCCCCTCTATAGTATACATGGATGTCTTCATTTTGTGGATTGTAAGCACGTGGTCCTCTGTCACGCGGTCAATCGGCAGCTCCTCGCTCAAAACGTCGAGCAATTGCCCGTACCCCGTGTACCTGACTATGGTCGCGTACTTCTGCATTGCCTTCACTTTCAATGCGTCAGGGAAGTTGCTCGTCGCGAGCACGTCAATCCCCAGCGTCTCGAGAACGTCGCCGCCGATGATGGCCATGCTCTCTCCAAAGTGCTGTGCGCCCTCACCCGAGAAATTCTTTTTGTGGTACTCACGGTAAGTGCAGTGCACGCTCTTGCCCCCGCGCCTGACGTCATCCAAATCCATGACATCATCGTGCACCAAGAGGTATCCCTCCATGATCTCCGACGCCAGCGAAGCATAGTAAATGGAGTCCATGTCCGTCCCGCCAACACAGCGGTACCCCTCCACAACGAAGGCGGGCCTCAGGCGCTTGCCTCCGCGCAGGTTGAACTCCTTGAGTATTCCCATCATCTCGTTGGCATATGCATTGATTTCGAGCGCGTGCCCCTTCTTTTTCTCGATGTATGCCTCGAGCTTCTCGTCAATGATTGCCTTGTGTTCCTTGAGCTTAGCTATAGCGTCCACAATATCTACCTATCCAGTGTTTTCAGGCCGGGCACTTAAAACCTTTTCCACGCTAATCAGCGAGCTTCAGCCGCTTTTGCACGAATGCCTTGTCCAGCGACAGCAGGAACCCTGCGAGCCTTGGCCCCCTGCTTCTGCCCAGCAACAACTGGTAAGCAGCCTGGAAAAACTCCTTGGGCTTTATCCCGTTGAGCTCGCACGCATGCCTGATTGAGTCACCCACAGCATCCGCGCTCTCTGCTTTGTCCAAGCCATCCGCAACAAGCGCAAGCGCCTTTTTGACGCCATCCGTTAACTCTGCCGCAGGCATTTTGTCGAGAACAGTGAACTTCGCCGCGTCCGGCGCGTACTCGGCAACCCAGTTCCTCGCGAGAGCAAGCCTCTCAACAACTTTCGCGCGGCCGGCATCCTCCATGCCTTCCAGGTGCCCCGCACGCTGCATAATGCGTATCGCGTCATCATCACTCTTCGCGACCTGCACGACACTCGCGCAGAACCCGAAATCAGGCTGCATAGTCATTTGCCAGGGCTTGGGCTTGACCTGCGCGAGCTCGTACTGCGCCTTGACATTCTCCTTCTCGCGCTCGTTCTCCACTTCCTCTTTCCCGAAGTACTCGCGCTCCAGCTTGTCATAGTAATTGTACATATTGCTCAGCCCAAAGCCGAACGGTATCTCCAGTGCCTTGCTCAGCTTGCCCAGGTAGAGGTACCTCACCATCGGCGCCTCGTAAACACTCAGCAATTGCGTAACAGTAGTAACATTCCCGACGCTCGACGCCATTTTCGCGCCCTCTACATTGATGAACTCGTACATTGGCCCGATTGGCGGCGCGTGCCCGAACAGCCGCTCACTAATCCGTGAGCATGTGTCCCATGACCCGCCTGACGCGTGGTGCTCTTTCCCGGAGGACTCAAAGTCCACTTGATAGTGCCTCCACCGCATTGCCCAGTCCACCCTCCACTTGAGCTTGATGAGCCCTTTCTCGCGGAAGTCAAAGGTGTCCTCGTGCCCGCACTCGCACTTGTACTTAATACTATAATCACCAAGGTACTCGTGTTCCGTGGTATCCTTCTCGCACACTTCGCAGTACACTTTTGTGGGCATCCATGTCTTGTCGTGCGGCTCCCTGCGGAACTGGTTGATTATCTCGCGCGCAATCTCCTTTTTCTCAAGCGCCTCTTTCACGCCCTCAGCAAAAACGCACTTCGGGTACAATTCAGATGCGCGCAGGTACTCGCATTCCACACCAACTTTTGCCGCCTCTTCCTCTGCCCTAGCCATGAAGTGCTCTGCGTACGACTTGTGGCAGCCCTCAGGGTCCGGAACCTTTGATGTCGGCATGCCGATGTACTGCTCCCACTCCGCAGGCACATTGCTCGGCACCTTGCGGAAGCGGTCGTAGTCATCCCAGAAGTACTGGTACTTTGCCTGAACTCCCCTGTTGAGCAGCGCCTTGTAAACAAAGTCCTGCGTGAACACTTCGCGGAAGTTCCCGGCGTGCACCACTCCCGATGGAGTAATCCCGCTCTCTACCACGTACTCCTCCTT
>JAUVIW010000053.1 GCA_030592525.1 archaeon | reverse complement strand
TAAGTCATGATATACCCCATTTATTCTTGAACCTTCAAGAATAAATTGATATCGATAAAACATGCCAATAAAATGATACGTGACGTTTTTCATGGGCACAGACTAACCTTTCAAACCCACTTTATACTCCGTTCGTTCCGTTTTTTCATTCTCAAAAAAAACACCTCAAATCCGTCAGCGTCTTCTCAAACGTCTCCTCATCAGGATACTGCCTCCAATCCCACTCCCTAATGCCAAGGTTGCATCCCTCAAAGTACCCTGTAACCAACCGCAATCAAAATAAAGATGGTTTGACCTAACAACATAATGGGAATTATTGAAGCTATATCACAACTGACACTAAATGATATCCTAACAGTATGTGGGGCAATTGTGGGAACCATAGCCTTAGTAATTTCGTGGAACAGGAACACCCGTGAAAAAGAAGCCCACGAGCGGGACAGACCAAAACTAGTTCTGTCAAAAGATTGGGGGTGCATAGAGCATAATAGCATAAACATAAACTGTGCCTTCAAGAATCAAGGGTACAGAGACACAACTGTTTACCATATAATAGCCATAGTATATAACGAAATATGCCAAGTCACCCCCACAGAGCTAATAAAAAAACCAGTATTGAGCGTAGATCAAATAAAAACCGTACACATGCCTACAATTAACAACAAACTACAAATGCCATTCATTATGAAAGCAAATGATACAAAGTATATGGCTTGGGATGTTGAAGTAAACAACCCCCAATTAATGAATAAAATAAAAAATGCTCAAACAGACATCCCTATAACATTCAAAGTAAAGCACACATTCGATGATGAATTAGAACTAAAGACTCGCATTAAAATACAAACAGAATTCAAGCCCGCAAAACACATCCCGTAAATCCCTAACCGTCTTCTCAAACATCCCCCATCAGGATACCCATTAATACCAAGGCCCTTGGTCTGCCAGCACATTGTTGGGTGACCACGTGTTTAGTGGCTGTGGTCACCTCTTCTTCAGTTTCTTTCTTAGCACCCTGTACTCAGAGAGTACCAACTCAATGGTCGGCCGCAAATTATGCTTATCACTGTATTCCTTTAGAGAGGCGTAATACTCATCCCGTTTGGTGAGGTCAATGTTCACTGGCGGCATATTATGCCTTAAAAGCGCGTTATTTAGCAAGAGCCGCCCCACACGGCCATTTCCATCCTCAAATGGGTGAATGTTCTCGAACTGGTTGTGGATTACCGTTGCCAAGACAATTGGGAGATACTTTTTCTTGTTGATATCGTACCATTGCACAAGTTCTTTAAGAAGGGTTTGCACTGAAGTGGACGGGGCGCCATGATGTACAATCCTCCCTGTGTAATCCCTGACAACGGCCTCGTCCCCTATCTTCCTAAATGTTCCTGCAAATTCCTTTGTATCTTTGAATACCATGTGATGTAGCTTTTCCATGAGCTTGATTGTAATGGCTGGTTTCTTCTTCCGTATGTACTCAATTGCCTGGTCCACCCCATATGCTTCCGCAATATCCTTCTCACTTTTGCCTCTTGGCCGCACATCCTCCTCGAGTACCAGCTCCACTTCTCTTTGTGTCAGCTCAGATCCCTCTATGGCGTTTGTGTTGTAGGTAAATAGCTCAGTAAAACGCCCCCATTCCTTTTTTGATAGGTGGAAAACCCTGAAATCATATTTTTCTTTTAGGCCGTCAATTATCTTTAGTTCACTTTTTGAGACTGCTCCGAGAAGCGGGTCTCTTATGCTCATGTGGGCTGCTACACGCTGCCGGATTTGTTTTTCCGCAATAGGGCGCATTTTTTCTAGTTTTTTTCCCGACAAGTCAGAGCCAAGAAAGCGCCTTATCTTCTCTACTTTTTTCCCTACCCTATACGAGTGGATTAGGTAGTACTTCGTCCGCTTCCCAACTTTTCGCTTCTCAATAAACATATAGGTATATAATGGGTGACCACATATTTAATAGTTGTGGTCACCCACAAGCTTACCCTCAAATCCCCCCTAAATCCAGCTATCTCAACCCCCGGAACAAGCAAGGGTTACCCACCACACAGCCTTTTAAGGCATAATGCACATGGGTTTAGTGCATGAAAACGGCCGCAATCATACTGCTCATACTGCTCGCCGGCGCAGCCGCCGGCCAAGGCTACGGTGAGCACGACGGCAAAACATACATACAATGGTCAATGCATGAGCCTTACAGCTCGGGATACAAATTCAGGGCAGGCCCACTGAACGCGGACGGCGACAGCATAACAATAACCATTGACGGCAAGGCACTCACAAAAGACAAGACGTGGGGGTACAGCCTGGAAAACGCAGGCAAGCTCTGCGGCGGCCTACACTCATTAAAAGTTGAGTCAGATAACCATTACCCGTACGAGCGAACGATACTCATCAAGTGCTTTGACAAAATGGCTGATGGCAACACGCGAATGACACTGCGGCCCACTGGCCAAAAGTACACCCCCTTCGAAAATGGCATAGTAGTCTATGACC
Organism: archaeon; assembly: GCA_030592525.1. GTDB lineage: Archaea > B1Sed10-29 > B1Sed10-29 > WALL01 > WALL01 > JAUVIW01. The sequence goes on along the minus strand of JAUVIW010000053.1, from coordinate 4,443 downwards.
AGCATACACTTAAGCCAATTGAACACGTAAAAGTATTCGCTTCAGAGGAATACAAGGGCTTAACCGACGAGAACGGCCTGGTTGCGTATACCTCCAGCATGCCCCCATTTAAAACGTACGAAGAGGGTTTCGTGTTCACAAAAGACGGCGATTACCAAGAATTCCTTCTGGTATACTTCATGAATGGCAGCACATTCAGTTGGGTATATAATGTTATGGACCGGGAAGATTGGGATCAGGCTGTCGAGTGGGGTAAAGCAGACGTATCATTCCTCGTGTTCAAGGAACACTCTTCAGAAAGGGTCGGGAGTGCAAGCATCTTCATCGACGGCGAATTCGTTGGAAAGACCAACGGGCTCGGCTACCTCGGCGCGAGCCTGCCTGACTGCAGCAAGCCGGAAATACTCGTCGAGCTCGTGAAGGAAGGGTTCGAGACCAGGAACACCACCATAACCCGAATACAAACAACGGAATGTAAAGAGGTCAAATACTCCAAACAACAATACTGCGCAGCATCCGACCCGGAATCGAGCAACAGGTACAGCCCATACATCTCAATCATCACCATGGCGCAGCCAGTGCCCGAATGCAAGCCCGACGAGATTCTGTGCAAGGCAAGGAACGAATGCGTCGTGAGCCCATTGCTGTGCTACGACGAATACTACCCAAAAACCCCGTGCTCAGCGGGCTGGCCTGCGCATGAGGGTGGCTCCAAAGGAATGCAACTAACTCTGGGCCCCGAGTACCAAATAAGCGCGTGCGACCTCTACGAAGTCAACCACAATGATGTCAGAGAAAAAGTCGAGCACGCCATCAACTGCTGCGCGAATGAATGCCCCACGGGCTGCAGCAAAAAATTATGCGAAAGCAAGCGCAAGGACGCCGGCCTAAACGAAGGCATGACACACTCAAAACTCAAGACCTGCACCGCGATGTACACCATAGAGCAAATGGGGTCGGCAGCGGAAATACTGCAAAAGTACTATTATCCTGAAGTCTTCTGTGATAACCGCTTTTCAACCACATCCGTCGGAACACTGGGCTTCGGCAACTGGGGCTGCGGGTATTACGAGCCCGCTTTCGAGCTATCGGACTTATGGAATAAGAGCCTGAGAATAGAGTACAACGCCAACACACTCCAAATGGAAGAGTGCGAGAAGTACCACTACGTGAATGGTGAGCTCACAAGCCCCCTTGGTTGGGCTAGCGACACTGACATGTCAAAGAACAGCTGCGTTCTCTCGCCGTTTCCGGCGCACGCAACAATAAATAAGATGAGGACAGGCACGTGTCACGACTACTCACTTGTTATGACCACGCTTTTCCGGACAATGGGGTTCGATGGAGTTGATGCATACTCTGTCTCAGAGGGCGACCACGTGTGGAACCTAGTTAAGTTTCCAGAAGAGGATAAGTGGACGGTTGTGGATACTGTGGGAAACAAGCATTTGAACTACCTCCCAAAAGACGTGTTGCCCGATGAGGACTATTGCGGGAGGCTATCAAACGCGATATGCGAAAATGATTACGGAGTCTGGCTGCAATGCCCTGCGGCGAGCGACGTATGGGGATGTGACTGAAAATGAAAAAAGTATTGTTTGTATTGATTTTAATGGCACTGTGCTCTGCACAGCTTACTGTGGTGCAGTCCGCACCGGCAACCATAACCACTGGAGCGGATTTGCGTGTTGACATCACTATCACGAACACCGGCACTTCATCCGAAGAAGTGCTTGTTGAGCAGGGTGTGGGCTACGAGCCCATTGAGCCCAAACCCCACTTCGTGGACATACCCGGTTACGTGACCCCAAAACATTACTACTGGGAGGCAACCATCGGGCCAGGTGAAACGAAAGTGTTCTACTTCATAGAGCGCTTGACCGGCGGGCGCGGCCATTACTACATCCCAGCGGCCACGGCATATGTATTAGATGGAGGGGAATACAAGTCAAACACGCTTTCCATAAAAATAACGTGCAATGCGAACGGCGTGTGCGAGATTTACGACGCCGAGGATTATCGGCTGTGCCCTGAGGACTGCCCATCCGGCGGCACAGACTTCTACTGTGACGAAATGCCCGACGGCATTTGTGACCCTGACTGCATTGGAAAAGTGGAATCAGTGGACCCGGACTGCACAGGCAACGAAACCGCGCCGCACGCTCCCACGTCTAGTGTGCCAGTGCAGATGGCACCCAAACCGCCCGAGGACCCCGGTTTCCCTTGGTTCCTGGCCATCGGAGCCGTGCTCGTGGTACTCGTGGCTATTGGCGCGTACGCGTTTGCGATGAAAAAGCGGTGAGCCGCAGCCCCCGGCAACGCCCCCAGCCACCCCGTACTCGTTATGCATACGCCAAAACCGCTTATGCATCACAAGGCATGGCTCAAGAAAAACAAGTAATCAGAACGCGTTGAACCCGAACAAGCCACAGAACCCGGAAAGGAACTCGCTCTCCCCGACGCCGGACAAGTAGCGCGAAGTCTCAAGAGAGCACGTATGCGCATCACCCAAAACACCCAGGGAACGCCGCAACTCGGAACGCAGCACACGCAGCTCAGGCCCCGCCCGCAAAGCCGCATCACCACTCAGCATCAGGCACACCGAAAAGTCATCGAACGCAACGCCATCACTCGGCGAAAACGCATCCAGAATGGACTTGAACGGCTCGCCCAAAGCAAACGCACCGAAATCCCCGTCGCGAATGCCCTTGTAATACTCCTTTGCGCCGGAAACGCACACAGGCTCACGCCCCTCACCCGAAGCATAGGCGCGCACCATCCTCTCCTCAGTCAAGGCACCGTCACGGAACGCGATGTCACCGTCACCCGAACGGAACACGGACGGCTTGTACCCCTCGAACGAAAGCACGTCCAACAGGAAAAAGTCCTCGGGGCAGTCAACAAGCGCGTCGGCACCGACACACACGAGATCAAGCCCAAGCTCCTCGGCAGAGGACCACGCATCCGAACTCCTGGACACGCCATCAACCTGCCGCACAAAGGGCAGGCGCCTGCACGCATGGTCAAAAACCATTTTCGAGGGGTACCAACAGAAGTTCTGGAGGGCAAGGGGGCTGCAGGACACGGACTTGTCGCGGGACACGCGGCGCAGGAGCCCACGGCTCCGCTGCACAAGCCCGTCCTGCCCGCTGCCCAGCACATTGTTCCAGTCAAGCGGGCTCTCCAGCCTGGGCAATGAATGCGACACGAGCTTGGACGACAGGTACAGGCGCAGCATGTCCTTGGCCACACCCACACCGCTATCGCTCAAAATGTAGTAGAACTCACGCGAGTCATCAAGCGACCACTGCCGCTCCAAATGCCCCCTGTGTACGAGGCCTGATGCGGCGGAATGAATCCTTTGCCGCGAGACACCGAGCTCACGCACCAAGTCCTTTGTCCGCCTGCCGGAGCCAATGAGCGCGAGAATCACGCGCATCTCAGAGCTCGAGAACCCAAGCAGCCGGGCCTCATCAAGGAACAGGAACAGGCGCGGCGACGGCTCAAACCCCCGCGTGCCACAGCGCTCCACGAGCCCGGCACCCACAAGGCTCTTGAGGACATCCCTCACCTTGTGCTCGCCGACCCCACTGGCTTCGGACACCTGCCCCACAGTGGGGTGTGAAAAGATGGAGAGCGCTACGGACGGGTCCCGCAAGCGTAGCAAGGGCCCCCTAACACCAGAAACAATGTTTTGGGCCAGCACTAGCCATTATATTACACCTTTTTGCAATAAAAAGGCGTATGGTCTGTAACCCCTAATTAGTGGTTACACTCAGACGGTACTTTTAGGCGCCAAGCCCGCTAATACGGTGTATAGGGGGCTTTCTTGCGTGAGCCCCCGTTGCCGGGGCTGCTAGCGCGTTCTTTTTGGGGGAGAGAGTGAAAGGGCGCGCCCCGGCAACAAAAGCCCCTGGAAGTGAGTTATATAGGAATATATAAATACAAGAGTTGTATAAATATATACAATGATGAAAAGCAGGCAAGTCCTACACTATCCAAGGCTAGACACAGTCCTGATGGTGGAAGAAACAATGCAGGGCACCAAAGAATGGCCAACGAAGACGGAGCTATGGAAAATGCTCCCCAAGCAAGTCATGTACCAAACATTCCTAGTCATACTCGATTACTTAGAGCAGTCAAACAAGATAGTAATCAAAAACAAGCAAGTGATCTGGGTTTGGGACCCAAAAGGCGTGAAAGAATATTTGGACAGCAGCCTAATCGCCAGATAAGCCCGAACGAGGCATCCCCATGATGGAATGCGCCGTGGTATTCGCTGACGAAAAGACAAAGAAAGAATACGAAAAGCTTGGCAAGACCCCTGAACAAAAACTGAAAAAGTTTGTTGACAGGGCTCTCGATGACCTGAAACGCGACCCCACCTGCGGAACACACATCCCAAAACGGATAGTCCCAAGAGAGTATAGGGCAAGGGGTGCC
>JAUVIW010000026.1 GCA_030592525.1 archaeon | reverse complement strand
CCACGTGGTTGAGGAATTCCTGTGGGTGCATTCTGACGCTTTTGCTTGCCTCGAATAGGCTGATGTCTCCGTGCCTGTACTTGAGGACAGCTGTCTCTATAGCCTGAATATTACACACCTCGTAAAATGGTTGAAGTGAAGGGAAGAAATGGCATTTGGGAACCATTTTCTCGTGCTGCTCTTGGTAGGATTCGCGTGAGACCCTTCACTTCAGGTAAGGGTTACCCCCTTCCGCTATATAATAATTACGTCAATTTGTGTCAGCTGACGCTTTATTATCCTTCTTTTCCGTTTTTAGGGCCAAATACGCCGTTTTCCCGCTCACGCGCACCTTGCTTCCGAGCTCTTTGCTTATCTCCTTGTCTTTAAGGCCTTTTTTCCGCAGCTCTTTCACCTTTTGGAGGAGTGTTTCAACAGCTTGTGCGCGCCCTTGTATCCAGTCCCCTGCTTCCTGGTACTTTTCAGCATCCGCTTCCAGCATGCCAACGGCTTTTTCCTGCTCCCCGAGCCTGTGGTCGTATTTGGATTCCTTCTTCCGTTCCGGCTCTGGTGTTGCGTAGTACTCGTCCACTGCCTCTGACAGCGATGCCTTTGCCTTCCCACCGCCCTTGATCGGGAACAGTGCTGGCTCGCCCTCAAGGCATGGCTCTGCTTCCTTGGACACTACTTGCTTCACGGCCTTGAACAGCTTCTTGATTTCGCTTGCTGAGGGCTCCTTTTCCTTTGGCACTTTGGCTTGTGCGCACGCCATTTCGAGGTATTTTCCGCTCATTTTGATGCCTCGGACCATGCTCCTGATTGCATCCCTGTCGAATATTTTGGCAAAAGCCTCTTCAGTCATTTCAGTGGGGTCCAGCCCCCTGGAACCGGGGTACTTGTAAGCCCTCTTTGGCTTGATTTCCCTGTCTACCCATCGCTGGTAGTGCAAAGCACTCCTTGTGAGCCCGTCGTCATCAATGACTATGATGTTCCCGGCTGAGAACAGCTCGATGGCTATGTGCCACCCGTTATCAAACGCCAAAGTAATAACACGGTCCATCCCGTACTGCTCAACGCTCTCGAGCCTTGAGCCCCCAAATCGCTTTTTCACGAAGGCGCTGAGCCCGTCGGTTTCTCCTTTGGCCTGGTACCTGGTGATATAAACCGCGTCCGGTGGCGCGAGCATGACTTCTGCCCCGTGCAGCTTGAGCCGGTACCCCTTGGCGGTGCGCTGCATGCGCTGGAACCGTGCCCCTTCAAGGGCCTTGAGCTCTTTGGCAATGTGCCTTACTTCAAGGTTTGACAACGCCAAATGCCCACCTCCGTATGCCCTCGAAATCCTTGATGAACTTGATGTATGCGTCCCTGCGGAACAGTGCAAGGTACAGCGCTGCTATCACCATTCCGAACACGTGTATCTCGAAGCTGACTGGCGTGGTCTCTTCGCGCTGCCTTCCCACGACAACAGTGACCTTCTTGACACTGGCCTGCTTGCATTCCACCCCTTTTTCTTCTGCGAGCAGCGAGAGCTCCTGCTCGAGCTCAAGCGTTTCCTCTGTGTAGTTCCCTGCCTCTATCTGCTCCCTGACCTCGAACAGCTGCTGTTCAATCACTTGCCTCTCGGCACTCACTTCAAGCTCTTGCGCCGTGCGCTGGGCTGTGATCCAGTCGAGCCCTGCATTGACCCCTGGATAGACAACTGCCGGCACGAGCAGCAGCACTGCCGCGAGCACCACGAACGCTTTCTTGACGTCAACCGCGTACCCGGCGAGTATCAGCCCGCTTATTGCTGCTGATGACCCGATGACCAGGGCATTCGGATAAAAGAATATGTATACCAGTCCTGCTCCAATGCCGCTCGTGAGGTATATGCCGAGCGTGTCCTTCCACCCGAGCACCCTCTCAACCACAAGCCCCATCAGCAGGATAACTATGAGGTTCCCGGCCAGGTGCTTCAAGCCCACGTGCAGGAACGAGTATGTAACCGCACCGAGCGGGCTGCTTTGGCTGACGCCGTAGGCGTCCAAATTCTCCAGGGGATAAACATATGGCTCGCCTCCCGACACCGCCAGATAAGCGATAACGCACATCGCCAGAAGCAGCATCGTGGCGTATGGCAGCGGCTCCTTCTTTGCCTTGTGCTTAGCTGGCTTGCGCTTTCTGCCTTTTGCCATTGAGCTATCCTTACCATCTGGCTGAATAAAAGCCTATTCGCCCGTGAGGAAGCTCATCGCGAACTTGGCTGCATCCGGGCTCTTTGCAACAAGTGTTTTGATGACCGTCCCCAGGCCCTGCCCGTGCCCCAGGTCAATCATGATCTGTGGGTCAACGGCTTCGGCAATGATTTCCATCTGCTTGTCTGTTAGCTTCTCGAAGAACTTTCTGACCTGCAGTATTTTCGCGAATTCCTTGCCGCGCACTTCCTGCCACTTGTCCTGGTACTTCTTGAGCATTGCCTCGCTGACATCGCCTGCGTCAACCGCCTCTTTGGCAGTATCGGCGGCCATCAGCCCGGCTTCCATGGTTGCGCCCATTCCGCCGCCGTGAATCGGGTTCACCATCCTTGCGGCATCGCCAATAACCATTATGCCGTTGGCGTAGAACTTTTTCACAGGCGCTGTCACGGGGATAACACCTGCATTGATTTCGGTCATGCTGGCGTTCTTGAACCGGTCTGCATGCGCGTCAATCCACTTGTCCAAGTAATACTTCGCAGTCGTGATATCAGACCCCATAACGCCTATTCCAACATTGGCAACACCGTCTCCCTTGGGGAATACCCACACATAGCCACGCGGTGCGACATCCTTCCCGAAGTACAGCTCCATCTTCTGCTGGTCTAGCAATGGCACTCCGGCCATTTCATACTGGTATCCAGAGTCACATTCCGTGAGCGGCAGCGTGGTCTGCAGCCCTGCATACCTCGCCACAAGCGAGTCAACCCCGTCAGCTGCAATGACTATCTTGGCCTTGTACTCCTTTTCTTTGCCATCGCACAGCACTTTGACTCCGGTTACGGTGTCCCCGTCCTTGAGCAGGCCCGTGGCCTGCGTCTTGAGCATGTACTTGGCTCCGGCCTCAATCGCCTTTTCTGCGAGCAGCTTCTCGAACTGTGACCGCTCGATGACATACCCGGTCGTCTTTGAGTTCGCTACCACGACCTTTTTCCCTGTCGGCGAGATGAGTATGGCGCCGTCAATGTACTGCACTGCCCACCTGGGCGTCGGCTCGATTCCGCTGAGCTCAACCCATCTTTTCGAGAGCCCTTCGCCGCATCTCTTCGGCGGGCCTACCTGCTGCTTCCTGTCAATCACGAGTGTGCTCATTCCTTTTTCCGCACACGCCCTCGCGCACTTTGACCCTCCGGGCCCGGCGCCAACAATTATCACGTCCCACTCTTTTTGGTAGTTCATTTGTTCTCACCCCTTTGCCCCTTAACTTCAATAGCACCAACAGGGCATATTTTGACGCATATCCCGCAGTCAACGCACTTTTCCGGGTCGCATTTCACATATGTCCCCTTCAGCTCCAAAGCACTGAATGGACACACACTCGCGCACCCTCCGCAGTAACAGCATAGTTCCTTGTCAATTTTAGCAGCCATTTCACTCAACCTCCACTATCCTCTCTAAATATCTCTCGAAATTCTTTACGTCCTCGTAAATGTCTTTCTCTCCGCTGGCGCGGAGCAGCATGCGGAATGGTGTCACGTGCTCCTCTAGCACTTTCCTCAGGAACTTCCTGAAGACCATTGGCAGGTCGTGGTCAACTGAGTACTCGTGGCTCCTTTGCGCGGGCACCTTGTGCTTGCTGACCAGCCCAACTCTTGTGAGCTCGTCCAGTGCAACGCTGACCGCGGGCACGCTGTATCCCGTGTCCTCTGCAAGCCCTTTCTGCGTGAGCTTTCCGTTCAGGTACAAGACCCCAAAAACGCGTCCGTGCGCGGGGCTCATTCCCCTGGCCTTGAACATCATCTCGAAGTTTTGTATCAGTATCTCTCTCCGCATACAATGAGTTTTTAGAAATTAGTTAATATTTAAAGCTTTCTATAGGCCTTGTCATTGAACTCAACAACCGTTTTCCTTACTCCAAACCCGTCAAACGCGTACCTTTTCATGGCCGCTTCAACCGACAGGTCCTCGTAGTCATTCCAGTTCGAGTGCCGCCTCGGGTCCAGCACCCTGTCCTCAAGCCCCACCACACTGCGCGTCAGCTTGTTCTGCATTTCCACGGTGATAACAGTGGCCTCGAGCCCCAGGGCCCTCAGCAGCGAGCACAGGAGGATCATCCTGTCCTCGTGGTCTGCTCCCCCTATTCTCAGCACTTCTGCTGGCGGGATCCAGTAAGTGGCATTGATCTTAGGGTGCACTTCCCGGATATTGTCCCTCACAAACTTGAATATTTCTGGCCCTGAGCCAAGCTCCTTGGCCCTGCGCATGATATCCCTGTCCCCGGGCGTTATGAGTGCCTTCATCTGCGTCAGCGTCCTGAGCTCTTTCCCCTCGATTTCGGCCGCATGCCTGTCCACGAGCGCGCTCATGATGGCGAGCTCGTTCTTTGTTAGCGATAGCTTGTCCTTTGCCCTTGCGAGCCCTTGCCTCAGGCGCCGGTTCTCGTCCACGATGTTTCGGACATTCCCTTTTTCCTCATAGGCCCTGGCTCTTTTCTCGATGCCCTTCTTTTCGCTGTCCACCTGTCGCAGGCGGTCCTCAAGCGCTTTCACGCGCCATTCCGCCTCTTCGTACTTGTCCTTGAGGAGGTTCTTTTCCGCCAGATTGGCCATCCTGCCGTCCTCTTCCTCTGAGAGCTGCACATGCAGCTGGTCCCTTTCGCGCTCCAGCTCCCGCTTCATCAGCTTCAATTGCGCGCTCTCTGCCGCCATTGTGCCCACATCGCCCAATTGCCGCACTTTAGCCTCGCCAACGGCTTTCTCGCCTGCCACGAACTCTCCTGACAGCATTCCTATGATATCCTCTATCTCATCGTCTATATTGTCAATTAGCTTGGCGTAATGCGCTTCTTTCGTGATATAGGCGCCCTCATCCATTGCTTTCGCGGCAAACGCCTTCTGGAGCGCTTGCTGCCTTGATGAGGCTTCTGCCCGCTCGTGTGTGAGCCTGCGGAGCTTTGCCCAGTGGCCTTCGGCCCCTGCCTGCGGAATAACTCTCTTTCGGCCCTTCATAACCAGCGATATGCCTAAGCCTCCCACGATACCGATGATTCCGGCGCCTGCGAGGACCATAGCATCAACGACCATGTTCCCGAATTACCCCTTATTGGCATAAATACGTTTGCCCGCAATAGTCTTTTAAAGCTGTTTGGCGTTTTCATGCGCTAGTGCCCAAACAATAACCTTTATAAATATGTTACTACCCTAAAGTAGTAACAAGAAGGTGTCATTATGCCCAAGCTAACTACCCGTAAATTCGCTGTCCGCGTTGAGAAAAAGGTGAAGAAGAAGACCAAGAAGGCTCGCTCCCTCATTATGTCTCCTCTAGGCGTCGGTGAGACCATCACCCCGGGCAAGCTCGTGGGCAGGCTGAGCATTCCAGTGCACGAGATGCACGACTCCCTGTTCCTCAAGAAGCGCCTGAAGGAAGTGACTCCGTGGCGCATGAAGGAGGGCGAGTTCCTTGAGCACATGGGTGTCCAGGAGACAAAGGACCTTCCCAAATACATGCAGGAGTACATGAAGAAAAAGAAGCTGAAGAGCTTCAGCCGCAAGGAGCTTGCGGACTTCTTGAGCTACCCTGACACTATTGAGCTTATCGCCCGCGCCAAGCGCATGAAGAATGGCAAGGACGTTCTCCCCATCAGCCAAAAGCACTACACCAAGGGCAAGAACATTCCCGAGGAAGAGCTTGCTGACATCTTCGCCCGCATTGGCAAGAAGCGCAGGAAGGTTATCGCACTAAAGATTGGCACTGGCACTGCTGCCGGTGTTTTCATCGTCGGCGCCGGAGCTGTTGTTGCCCACGAGGGCATGAAGCGCGGTGTCATCCCGGATGTCGAACTCGAGCCCCTCAAGCAGGTAGGTGATTTCTTCTTCGGCGCGCCCGAGCGCGTTTACGATGCTGCTGAGGGCATACTCAGTGACCAGGGTGTCGACACAACTACCGAACCGGATACTGGCGGCGGTGGAATGTCTGACCAGGGCAACACTCCATCTCCTGTTTCAGAGAGCGAGCCTGGCTTTGGCTCCAAGCTCTTGCAGTCCATCAAGGATGTATTCAACCCGGAGAAGAACTTGCGTGAGGGCAAGCTCCCGTTCCAGGGCGCCGGCACAATGGCAGTTGGCGGAACCGCATCTATCGCCCGCGGTGTTGCTGCGAAGTTCAGCGAGAACCTCAGCATCCGTAAGAACGCTTTGAACCACTTGGAGCTCTTGCACATTGCTGCTGAAGCGCCATTCGGTGTGGACGGCTTCAAGAAGCTGCTCAAGCCCGGAAGCAAGCTCGCGCTTAATGACGCGGAGCTCAAGACAATGCAGAGCATGTATAACACTGCCGCCGACAAAAAGCGCCCTGTAATGGTCTGGTACGATGAGAAGCCTCTTGGAGAGTTCCCGAAGGCCTTGCAGAAGAAGTACAGGTCGCACGCGAAGAAAGGCAAGGTTGCCTTAATCACCTGGGCTATCGAGGAAAAAGCTTACCCTGGCCGCGGCGCTGAATTATCCAAGCGCACGGCTAGCAGGTAGAAGCCAACGCCCTTTTATTCCACGCTATCTTTAGTGATAGCCATGAAAGACCTCCTCGAGAAAGCGCAGCCCGTAGTGGACTTCATCCGCAACAATGACAATTTCGCGATAGTGTGCCACTACGACGCCGATGGCTTGTGCGCTGGCGCCCTGCTCGCGAATGCTCTCGACCGCCTGGGCAAAAAGTACACCATAACTCCCACAAAACAAATGGATTCCGCGCGCATTGCGGACATACAGTCCAAGGGCGAGCACCACTTGTTCGCTGACTTTGGCTCAGGCCAAATCCCTGTCATCGAGGAGAACCTGAAGTCATTCGCCATCATCGACCACCACGCAACCGTCGGCGAGACCAGCCAGCCGCATTTCAACGCCCACTTGGTGGGCTTGGACGGCGCAAAGGAAATCAGCGGCGCTGGCATGGCTTACATAGTGGCCAAGGCATTGTCCCCGGACAACCAGGACCTCGCAGCCCTTGCAATCGTCGGCGCTGTCGGCGACATGCAGGATTCCTCCGGTGCTTTCATTGGCTTCAACCGCAAGATTCTCGCGGATGCGGAGGCTGCCGGCGTCATCACCGCCAAGAAGGACCTTCGCTTGTTCGGCCGCCATTCGAGGCCATTAGTGCAGTTTCTCATGTACAACTCTGACCCCATTCTCCCCGGCATCACAGCTGATGAGGGTGGCACAGTCCGCTTCCTGAATTCCGCTAGCATCCCCATTAGGCAGGATGACGAGTACGTTTACTACGTTGACTTGTCCGATGACCTGAAGCGCCGCTTGCTGTCGGCTTTGGTCGTGTACGGCAAGCGCAATTTCGTCCCCGACAACTATCTCAAGGCGATGGTCGGCGAAGTGTACGAGCTCACTCGCGAGAAGGACAAGTCCTTTGTCAAGGACGCAAAGGATTTCTCCACTTTACTAAACGCCTGCGGCCGCCACGAGAAGGGTGAGGTGGGCATAAGGGTTGCGATGGGCGACCGCGACGTGTACTATGGCTTGGCTGAGGAGCTTTTGCGGCAGCACCGCCGCATGCTGCGCGACGGCATTGAGTATGCCAAGTCCAAGGGCGTAACAGACACTGGCTCCTCTTACTTGCTGGACGGTGGCTCCGAAATAAAGGACACCTTAATCGGCGTCATCGCGGGCATGCTTTATGGCGCCCAGGTCATTGGCCAGGACAAGCCCATCATCGCTTTCAGCATGGATGAGGAGGGCCACGCCAAGTTCTCTGGCCGCGCTACCTGGCGCTTGGTGCGCAAGGGCCTGCATCTTGGCAAGGCCATGCGGGAGGCCGCGGCCAGCGTCGGCGGTGAGGGTGGTGGCCACAACATTGCTGCTGGGGCTACTGTCCCGTTTGAAAAGAAGGACGAGTTCATCAAGTCCTTCAACAAAATCGTGTCTGTCCAGCTTAGTGCTTGAAGCGCTTGTGCTCTGGCTTGACAAACTCGAACTCGATGAGCACTGCGCTCCAGAAGCTTGCTAAGAGCACGGCTACAAGGCCGCATATCATAATCCAGCCAGTGTTTATCTGCACTATTACATTGCCGTCGATGGCTGTGGTCAGTGTTGGCGGCAGTATGCCTGCGAACACCAAGAACGCAAAGATGACTTCGAGCACCACGTACCCGACCATCTGCAATCCGACTATCCTAAGCAATGACTCTTGAGCTGCGTGTAATTCCATTATATCACCATTTTATTTTCTTGAACTCAACAAAGTCGAACTCAACGAGTATGGCTGTCCATAGCCCTGAAATCAGGACTGCGACAAGGCCGACTATCATGATGTAAGCCGTGTTAATCTTCACTATGACATCGCCGCCGAACGACGTGGCCAAAAAGCTCGGGAGTATTCCGGCGTAGAGCAGCAGTGCTGCGAGGACTTCGAGCACGATGTACCCAACCATTTGCAGCTCAATTATCTTTAGGAGTGTTTTTTGCGATGTGCTTAGCTTCATTTCAGTACACCTTCTACAGCGCTACACAACAAAACACGTCTATTTAAAGGTTTCCGCGAAAACAAGGCTCCCGCTATTGTTCCAACATGAGCCTACCATCGTTTCCACGATGGTTCTACCATCGTTCTCACGATGGTAGTGGTGCAGGGGGTATATTCTTAAGGGGGCTCTGCCCCCCCTTGACCCCCCGGAATGCGTTTTCGTCAACGTTTTCAAGCGAGCGCTAGCGAGCGTAGAAAAGGTTGTGTTACCATCGTTCTTACGATGGTAATGGTGCAGGGGGAGGGATTCGAACCCTCGAACCCACTAAGAGACTAGGCCCTGAACCTAGCGCATGAAGTCGAACACCAACATTTTGAAGCTGACATCCATTGACCTGGCTATGCGACCCCTGCAAGTTTAATTATTGTTTCAAGCCGATTTCGACGCCTAGGGACATATTTTGATGCAAGGAGCTTATATAACTTTCTTATCTCCCCTTTTGGGATTCTGAAATCATATTGCAGATAAATATTGTCTTTGTAGTGGAGACCAGAACTTTTTGCTGTTATGCCTACGCTTTTGAAGTAAGCAATTAAGTCATCAACTAACTTCCCACTCCTGAAAGTCCCACCCATGCCTTTGCTGTGTTTTCCTATGTCTGTGTCGATGAGGCCCGCAATGAAGGGAATCGCTTCCATACTTTTCAGCGCTTTTATTTTTTTTGGGATCCTTAGTTTTTTGCTTTTTTTACCTCTTGGTATGCCCATAATTCGCGTCAGGAAACGATATGTTGGTTTGCTACTCTTGGAGCTTATCCACGCCCTGTTGTGAAAGAAAGTCTTCTGAGTATTGATTTCAAACACCTTTTTGAGCAATGGATCATACACATTATCCAAGAATTCACGATCTCCACTAATCATATCAAAACTGTAGTCCAAGTGTTTGCCTTTTTCTTTGAAAGTATATGGTATGCACCCATCACCTGCAATCAGACCACATAAATAAAGCAAGTCATCACTGATTCGTTGAGGGATTCGTGTTGTTTCTTGAGTCGAGCTACACACGTATTTGATTGTCTTTTTGTATTCCCTAAGATGTTTCCCACCATTCATATTTACCATATGTTCTATAGCTACGAGGGGGATAGACACTCGCCCTCTTACCCAATCTTTGACTGTTTCTTCCTTAACAGAATAACCCATCTTACTAGATACTATTTTTATTCATTTCCGCCCATGTTTTAATTCTAAGCAGTGGGCTGTTTTCTTAACCAGACGATTGAGTGCGTTTGCTTGCTCCATTTGATCGATGCTTGTTTTGCGGTATTTTGGAAGGATACTATATGCCCTTAGGCACTGCTTTATTCTTTTGTCTTCTACGGGGTAGTGAAGCTCAAACAAGTTGATTTGCACAACGTTTTTACTTATCCGGCATTTTTATCCTTTCTGCATACGGTTTTCCGAGAAGGCTAGTATCCAACCCCAATCTCATCAAGCACCGTTTTAACCAATGCTTTTTGCCCGCCTTTGAGCCCTTTCTCATCAAGCACAGCATAGTCAACGCCGCCGCTTTTTTCAACCATCTGCCTTATCATCCCCTCATCCAAGAGGTCGCAGGCATACTTCGGGCACATGTGCCCGAACGCCACGCTGCTTTCCATGACCGTGAACTTCGGCGCGTAGTGCCCGCCGCCGAACCCAATCACGACTTCTGCCTTGTTCTCCCTCTTCATCCCTTTCTCGATGCATTGCACAAGAAACTCAGCCGCTTTCCCGTCAGCCCACTGTGTTGGTGTTGACCCCAACTCCGCCCACACTAAGGGCGTCTTGAATCCTGTGGGCCCGTGGTGCGTTACCTCGAGCGACACGCCGTATTCCAATTCGCACTCCGCCATCTCCAGATAAATGTTCCTCATGAGCTGCGGTGCCGTTGCCTGCAGCGTTTTTGCTTGCCCGCCGTACTCCGCGCCACCGTAGTTCCCGTTCGGGTGCATTGTCAGCGTCGGATTCCCGCTCTTGGCTT
>JAUVIW010000094.1 GCA_030592525.1 archaeon | reverse complement strand
GCCTTCAAGTCTGTTTGGCTGCCCACTGGATTAGGTTCCTGAACAGGTCTTCCTGGTTGAGCTCGAGCGGGTCGTACGCGAGGTACACCACTCTGCCACCTGCGCCGGCGGTGTAAGCGATTATTGCGGGAGTGCTGTGTGGCTTGCCTGTAGCGTCAAACCAGTCCAGCCACGCGACCTTGTTGTTCTGCGAGTCCTCGACAAGCACGATGCCCTGGAAGTTCGGGTAGCTCGATATCTCGATGTTCAGCGGTGCAGTGAGCCCGATGCGCTTCACGATGGGGTGGTCGTACTTCACCGGGGTCATCGTGACATCCACCATCTCCGAAGGAGTAATTGTAATCTGGTTCACGCTGTTGCATGACTGCAGTACCTGGCAGTCAGGCGAGAACTGGACTATGTTTGCGAGGTCGTCGACATCCCAGCCGAACACGTACTCGCTGATTGTTCCGTCCACGTTCATGCCCTTGATGCCTGCGCCCTGCACTATCATGAGGGAGCCGCCGGAGTTCACGTATGCTGCGAGCTCCTTGCGTGCCTCAGCTGTTAGGGCGGTGTTGTCGCCGTACAGGACGACGATGTCGTAGTCTTGCCCGCTGGTAAGCGCGCCTGTCTTGATATGCTGCAGTATATTCGGGTCGACGTTCGGTGTTATTTTCGTCACTCTTGAGCTGACATCCGTGGCGAATTCTTTTGCCGCTTGGAAGTCCTGTTGGTTCGTGAGAACCAGGGTGTTGATGGATGGCGTTCCGCACAGGAAGTCGCCGATAATGGGTGGGCAGATGTTGAACACCTTTGCGCCCACGACGACTGCCACTAGCAATACTAGGATGATGGGTATAGCCATCTCCGTCATTTTTCCCTGTGGTGGGTAATACGCCATTTCAATTCACCTTTAGGTTGTCAGGTATCCTGGTGTGCCAGCAGTGTATGCAAGCACGTTGATGACGGTGCTCTGCTCTACAGCCGGAGTGATGTTCTCGGTCGTCGGGTTGAAGGATATGTAAACGACCCTGCCGCCTGTGCCCGCGCCCTTCTCGCTGACGCCCGGATAGATGTTTCCGGTGCTGCCTGCTGTGACTTCAGCTTCGCTTGAGAAGCCTCCGACATACAGGATGTGCGTGGTTTGCAGGACGACGTTTGCAACGTTGATGCTGCCATTGCTGTCGGTCAGCGGTGTGGCGGTGTCAACGTTTCTCGCGAGGCCGTTGTTGAACATGCCTTCGCCGATGTATAGTGTTGGTGCGTACACAGTCTCGATTACACCTGTGCAGTCACCGCTCGCTCCGCATGTTACGGGGAGGACGGTTCCAAGCTCGGCCCAGCGGCCGTTTGTCTGGATTCCGCCGGTTCCGACCACAAGCATCTTTCCTCCGCCCTGCACCCACTCCTTGAGAACGATTTGCATTGTTGTCGTGAGGTCCTTGGCGGTCAAGATGATGACGTCGTAGCCCTGGCTCCTTACCCAGTCAGCGCTGGAGACCTTGTTGTACTCATTGTCTGTGATTACGTCGATGTTCAGGGGGTTGCCGAATACCTTGAGTGCTATGTCACCGGTCACGTGCTTCTTCCACGCGTTCGCCTCAGCGGCGCTCTCTCCTATGAGTAGAACGTCGATGGTTTGCGATCCGACGACATCACCCAGGATGGGTATGCCGGCTACGAGGCTCGGGTTGAGTGCGATAACGCCTATCACCAAGAGAAGGATGATGAGGACGGGTATGGCAGCCTCGAACTGCGTTTTCATGCTTTCTTCATAGTATTGCTGTGGCATAAGGATTCACTCCTTGTGTTAGAGTATGCCAGTTTGGGCTTTTTAAAGGTTATGCCTTATTGGGGCTTTTCCTTGGATATCAGAATCCCCACTCGTCCCTGGTCCTTTTCTTCATTTTTCCCTTGCGCACGGGCTTTTTGGCCTTCCGCTTCTTTTCGAGGCGATCTACCCTTATCTTGGCAAACTGTTGCAAGGTTTCCATGCTTACTCTCTGTTTCTCAACTTCTTTTAGGTATTTCTCGACATTTTTTGGAGCACTAATCTCTTCCACTTTGATATTCGGCAGCTTTTCTTCAATCACTTTCCTGAATCCCTTGACATGGTCGCTGCCCATGTGGACCAGGAATGGCCCTTTATCGCCCTCTTTTACATACTCAATGAATTTCTTGGCCATTGACTTGTCAGCTTTCTTGCGCTCTTTAGAAATCTGGTATGCTGCTTTGATGTACTGGAAGGCACCGCCGAAAAGGTCGCGTGGGGATCTAGCGGCTATAAACCGCTCGTGTCCTTCTTCATAGTTATCAAGGAACGCAAGAGCGGTTCGCATTTCCTCCCATTCCTCAAGCGATGTCACGCGGTTAGTGCCAATGTTCTCAGTGAGTTGGTGGAGGGTGTTCTTTTTCCACATTGAATCATCAGAAGCAAAAAGGCTCCTGCGCATTATGTCGTATACAACTTCTTTTCGCCCTTCAGTCAAGACATGCTTGACTCCAGCCTTTTTTGCTTTTCGGACGACCTCTGTGTAGTGATCGTCATAAGCTTTCCCAATTGCAGCCCTGCTTTTCATGAATTCTTCGAGGATTTTATCCATTTTCTCGCGGTGTTTCTCTAATCGCTTCTTGTTGCGCTTGATGAGGTTGTTGACCTTCGTGGTGCTGTCACGGAACTTGTTTAGATCATGTATTACTTGGGTTAGGTGGGAGTCATGCACTAGGATGACTTTCATCTTTTTGCCTTTCACAAGAAATAGTTAGCGCGCCGCACACTAATATAGTATGTAGTCGACGAGGTTGCTCATGAATATCTCGTCTATTTCGGGCGGGAACGCGTAGTACACCACTGTGCCCCTACCGAACGAGTGTACCGCGAACTTCGGGTCCTTCACAGTGATGGCCGGCCACGTGTTATACCCCTTGTAAGCGGGAGTGCTCCTCAGCTGCGTGACAGTATACGTCTTGATTTCGCTCGTGTCCACCAGGACAAATGGCACTGGCAGGCCGTTCTTCTTCAGGTCAATGCTCTTGCTCACGCCCTCCACGAGCTCGTGCTCGGTGTCCGCAACCATCAGCGTGGCGAGCGCCTCGCTCGCCGCAGCCGGGTCAATGCGCGCGGTTTCCGCGAGCCTTATCGCGCTGGCAGCGGACTTGAAGCCCTTCGCGACATCTGCGTGGTCGCCGCACAGCTCGGTTGCGTCGTAGTCCTCGAGCTTGTTGGCAAGCGACTGGAAACTGTTGTCGTTGTTGACAACGTTGATGAACTCCACGGCTGCGTTGTCATCCAGCAGCGGGCTTGAGTAAATGAGCAGGGTGTTGAGCTGCGGCGCGAACCCGGTGCCCTCGGCAATCAGCTCGGGCAGTGTGCCCCTTGTTTCCCCTTCGCACGAGTCGTAGTCACCCACATCGCTTTCGAGGGACGCTATCTTTACCTCAAGAGTCGCGCTGAGCGTCGTGAGCTTGCTCACCATGCCGTCAACCTGGTTCCTGATGACATCATCGGTTTCCGACCCCTTCATAGCCATCAGGTCGCCAATGGCGTCATCGACAACATCGCCCATGCCCCTAATCTCGTTGACATCGCTGGCCGAAGGCATTGTGTCCGGGACGTCAACATCCCTGATGCTGTCCAGGTTCGACTGCATGCGGTTCTTCGCGTCAGTCACATAGAGATGGGTTTCGTTCGCGTTCTCTTTCTGCGTGGCAAGGCTTGAGAGCGTGGTGATGATGGCTGTGAACTCTGTCTCGATGTTGCCCTGCACGCTCGCGATGCTTCCGAGGGATGACTGCACGCGCACCAGCTTCTTTGCCGGGTCGCAGGCCGTCGGCATCTCCTTGGTGCACTCAACAAAGCCCGCGTGCGCGATGGCTAGCTCCTCCTTGATTTGGTTGATGTCCTCCTGGTATTCTGAGAACTCGACGACAGCGTAGTCGTCCGCGATGAATGATATGCCGAGCACGTCGTTGCCGAAATCGATTCCGGGCACGTCCTCT
>JAUVIW010000051.1 GCA_030592525.1 archaeon | reverse complement strand
TCGCGACCGCGAACAAAGCCCCAGCCAAAAGGAACTGGCCCTGCATGAGCAGGCCAAGTGACGCGAAAGCAGGCACCAGTATGAGCACGGTCCAGACATTGGCGGGAATGCGGAGCTTCGACAAGGCTATTCCAATCTTGGTCCTCATATGTCACGCCTTCCCTTGATGAAGTCCTCGGTCATCTGCCGCGCTACATCGTCAGGGTACTGCTGCGGTGGGTGCTTGAAAAAGTATGCTGGCGCCGAAAGCAAGGAGCCGGAAATGCTGCGGTCCTTGGCGAGCTTGGCACAGCGGATGAGGTCAATGACGACACCACCGCTGTTGGGCGAGTCCTCAACGCTCAAGCGAGCCTCCAGTTCAAGGGGGACGTTGCCGAACTTGCGGCCCTCCATGCGAAGGAAGCAAACCTTGTTGTCCTTCTGGAACGGCACATAGTCCGACGGGCCGATGTGAAGGTTGTCGTAGTCAAGCGGCTTGTTCATCTGTGACTGTACGGATGATGTCTTCGAGATTTTCTTGGTCTTGCCGCGGGACTTCTCCACGAGGTTCATGAAGTCGGTGTTGCCGCCGAAATTGAGTTGATAGGAACGGTCCACGGTGACTCCGCGGTCCTCAAACAGCTTTGTAAGAACACGGTGGACGATTGTCGCACCTACCTGGGACTTGATGTCATCACCGAGCACGGGCAAGCCAGCCTCAGCGAATTTCTTGGGCCAAACACCCGCGGGGTCTGACGCGATGAACACAGGCATGCAGTTCACGAAAGCTACGCCGGCATCGATAGCCGCCTGCGCGTAGAACTCAGTGGCCTCCTGCGAGCCAACAGGCATGTAGTTGACCAAGACGTCAACCTTTGCGTCACGCAATTCCTGGGCAACGTCGCAAACAGGCGAATCGTCGGTGGCAAAGCGCTTGCTCTCGTCATACTCAAGCATGTGGTCAGGGAAGCCATCAAGCACAGGGCCCTTCTTCACAGTGACGCCCATGTTGGGGACGTCCTTGTAGAAGGTGGTGGTGTTGTTCGGCAGGGCGAAGATTGCCTCGCTCAAGTCCTTGCCGACCTTGCGCTTGTCAATGTCGAACGCGGCCACGAACTCAATGTCGTTTACCTTGTAGCCGCCAAGCACGTTGTGCATTAGGCCCGGAACGAGCTCGTCAGAGTTCTCAACGTCGTTGTAGAAGTAACGTCCCTGGATAAGGGAGGATGCGCAGTTTCCGACTCCTGAAATAGCTACATTAATAGTCATTTTACCACCGTAAAAGGATAGGAAGAGAAGATATAAATACCTTCCGCCCCTCCTAAAAAGCGAATGCTTCCCACAGAACGGCTTGAGACGAAAACAGGGATAGGGAACCTGTGGCTGTACATACTGGCACTTCTTAAGAAGAAGGAGCGGTACGCCTATGAGATCAGGCACCTGGTTGAAGAAGGCTATGGTTTTCTGCCTGGGGAAGTAACTGCTTATCGCGTGCTTTACTCCCTGGAAATCGGCGGGTTTGTCGAGAGCCACGTGAACGGGTCGCGCAAGTACTACAGGATAACTTCCAAGGGAAAGAAAGAGCTCGCGAAAGGGCTTGCATTGATGAAGATGCGCCTGAAGCAATTATCCGCTTAGCGCCATTATCTCGTGGTAGAGCTCACGGCTCCTCTCAATAGCCGGGTGCCCCGCACCCAAGTCACCTTGCAACTGCGAGATGTGCTCATTGAAAGTCCGCCTGTGGTTTTCCTCCACCAAATTGTCTGCCAGGCACACAATCTTTTCTTCGAGGGTCTCGGGCAAGTAGCTGTGCGCCGGAAGGCGAAGCTTCATTGCCTCCTGCTTTGTTATGCCGGCGCCGATGTGGCGCTCAGCAATGCGCGCCTCTTTCTCGAAGCCGCGCGAGCGCAGTATGATGCCACCGATGTGGCCGTGGTTAATGCCATGGGATTGCGAGCGGCCGATGTCATGGAGCAGCGCACCCATCTCAACCAAGTGCCTGTCCACTGGAACCATCAGCTTGTCACATAGCTTCATGGCCTCGCGTGCCACTGCCTCGGAGTGCTCAATCACGTTCTCGGGAACATTTTCCTCGCGGAGAATCTCAAGCGCCTGTTCTTTCGTAAGCATTTCAGTTAGCACCGATTTTTTTGACGAGGTCATTGAGATCCTTCATCTCGCCCATTAGCTCTTGGATGCGCTCCTTGTTATCGATGTTCTCGAGCTCATTGCCGCAGTCAGGGCACTTGAAATCGTATTCCGCCGCAAGCTCGAAAGCAAGCTTTTGGCAGCCCTGAGTGCATTTGTAGAAAACGTGGTTGGACTCGAAATCGAATTCCTGCTCCAAGTCAGTCAAGCGGCCCTGCCACTTGCTGCGGACGACGTCGCCAATCTTGTCCATCTTGGCAAACCACGTGTAAGTGTACCAGTTGGTGTTTGCATCCTTCTCGCGCTCATAGCGAATCAGGCCGTAGCCATGCAACTGGTTCAGGAGGTTGCGGACGCTGCTGAGCTTGAGTTCGGTCTTCTGGACAATGACCTCGTCAGTAACCCCTTTCTTAAAGTCACACGCACGCACCACATTAACCGCATTCGCGCCTATGATGCCTTCCAAAAACTTTCTGACCTGCCGATTGGTCAGTTTGACTTCCGGCTTACGCTTAGGCATGTGCAATCATTTATGACAGCGGGTGTATTTAAGCTTTGGCTGCAATTATGCTTGAAGTTGCACTACTTTCTTGCCTCTTTTTAATGGCTCCACTTTTATTTTTGCATCAGAGAACTTTTTCTTTATGCCACTGACATCGTTCAGGTAAACACCGAGTGCCGCGACCTCTGAATGCGGCTGGTTCCCAACGGCAATGTTGTGGTCGACCAGGTGATAAACATCACTGGGCACTTTCTCGCCGCCGATGACAATGAGCTGTGAGCCCTTGATGCGCTTGTTCTCGCCGTACATCGTGAGGTGAACGCTCTTGCCCGCGTGCCCCTGGATAAGGGTGCGCCAGGAGTGCACGTGCTCGACCTCGAAGGACCCACCCCACTGGTCCACAACCCTTTTGACGGATGCCTCGAACACAGAGTCCTTGATGCCCGAGTACCAAAGCTTGCGTGCGCCGAACGCGCGCGCTACCAGGGCGCAGTGGGTTGTGATACGCTTGTCCCGGGCAGGCCTGTGGCCAAGCCGAAGCACTTCGATTGCCATAGTGTTTTTATACCCCTTGTTTCATAAAGACCTTTCGCTTGGGCCCGTAGCTCAGTCTGGTTAGAGCACAAGGCTCTTAAGCCAACCAAGCTTGCAAAGGCTTGTTGGTGAAGATACCTTGGTGTCGCGGGTTCAAATCCCGTTGGGCCCTCCACAAGTGCGCTCGTAGTCTAGCCTGGTAGAACTCGAGGTTGCCAATCTCGTAGCGTGGGTTCAAATCCCACCGAGCGCACCACTACCTTTTTGAGTGCAGCCGCAGCAGTAATACGTGATGGAACAAGTGTTCAATAAGATAGCAAAAGGGATGGAGGGTGTGCTGAGAGTTGACTCCAGTGGGCATGACATGCACCATGCATGGCGGGTGTTCAACCTCGCGATGAAGCTTATTGAAAGTGAAGGCGGGGATGAGCTTGTTGTCGGTGCTGCCGCGCTTACGCACGATGCTCACCGTGTGATGAAAGCAGAGTCTGGCCACTTTGTTAGCCCTGGTGACTCTTTGCCTACTGTTGAACGCATACTGCGAGAAGCCGGGTTCCCTGAGGACAAAATAGCTAGTGTGCTTCACTGTGTTGAGTTGCACGAAGAGTACGGGTTTGAGAAAGATGGAAGGGAAGCGGACACCATCGAGCTGAAGGTAATTCAGGACGCGGACAACCTAGATGCCATTGGAGCTGTTGGCGTCGCACGGTGCTTTGTGTTCGGGGGCGCGCACGGCGTGGCGCTATGGAACCCGGAAGTCGAAGAGCAGCAAGAGCACTACGACAAGACAAAGCTTGCGCCATCATCGATTCACCATTTCTACGACAAGCTGTTCAGGCTTAAGGATAACATGAATACATCAACAGCCAAAAAGATGGCAGAAGGGCGCCATGAGTATATGGTTGGATTCGCGGAGCGGTTCAAGAAAGAGTGGAAAGGCGAGCTCTAGATACGGATGTTCTTGCGGGTCACGCGCTTCTCTTTCTTGAGGCTGGCCAAATGGCTGGTGCCCTTGTCGGTTATTTTGTAGCGCATCACGCCGTTGTACTTTCTTTTCGAGATGAGTTCCGCTTTCAGCAAAGAGTCAAAGGCGGATTTGGAGAACCCCTCATGGTTCTCCCAGTAGTGCTCTGAAACAAACTTGTTTTTCGACAGCAGCTGCAGCACCAGGGACGGGGCATGGAACGGGTTTATCTCCGGCGCCCTCTCGGCCAAGTGCCACGCGTAGGGCGGCCCATTCTTTATCGCGCCGAGCTTGCCCCTGAAAATGCCGTAGTCCAAGAGCTTGGAAAAAAGCTCGCGGCCCCAAACCATGCGATTGCGCGAGCCATGAAGCTCCCTGTACAAGTCTTGGGAAGTTGCGACAGGGGCAGCAGCAAAGTGGTTCGGCTTGCGGTGCCCGAGAATATCGACGATTTCGCCAAGCAGGTCATCGGCATTCACTTTGAAGGACTTTTCCTGTGCGCGGATGGCCTTCTCGAGCTTCGGCGGGATATTGTTTCCAACGCCGCCACTGACATTGATTATGAGCGTCTTGTTCGGCTTGAGCTCGCGCCTCAAGCCGCCAATCACAACATCCGGTCCCTGGGCCATTGGACAACATTATGCAGGGCGAGGTTTTTATAGAGAACAGCACTAAAACACGATGCATGCGAAGATTAGTGCTTTTGCTCGTTTTACTCTCAGTAGCGGTGGCGCAGACAGAGGTGCTGAACACCGGCAGCGCAACACTGTCGATTACGATAGCTGGGTCAACGCCCAAGGAGCAGGTGCTGTATGTCCCGAACGAGGACGCAAGGCAGACAGTGCAGTGGCCCCAAGGCATTGACGTGCAAACGGACGAGGAAGGCAACGAATACGTGAACGTTAATGGGGATTATGACTACACTTTCGTGGTTACTGTTGATGCCTCGTACCCGCGGATTATGGCAGACGATTCGTTCCCGGTAAAAACAGGCGAAAATGACGAGTACACTAATGACAGCGCATACATCAAGCCGTCGGACCCGAAGACGCACCAAAAGGCACTGGACATCACGAAGAACTCGCACACAATGCTCGAGGCCGTAAGGGACCTGGCAATGTGGGTGAACACTTACATTGAGTACAACACCACGTACTGGGGGCCAATAAACCCGAGTACGGTTGTGCTTGAAGAAAGGAAGGGGGTGTGCGACGAGTACGCGAACCTTTACTCCGCACTCGCCAGGAGCCTCGGGATACCAACGCGCATCGCAACAGGGGTAGTGAAGACCGGGTCCACGTGGCAAAGGCACGCGTGGGCAGAGTCGCGCGTGAAAAATGTGTGGGTGCCGGTTGACCCGACATACGGGGAAGTTGGGCTGATGAACGCGTTCCACGTCAAGCTCTACGCCGCGCCAACATACCTCCTGTACCAGTTCCCGCAATCGCTCGAGGACATTTCTGTTACAGAGACGATGGCAGCGGAGTATGATGTGCCGCTAACAGTGGACGCAAGCCTGAGCAGCATAATCGTGGCACCGCGCGAGAAGTTCTCGCTCTCGGGCACGGTCACGAACAGCGGTGACAGCATCCTCATGCCCGCATACTACGCGCAGAAGACAGTCGGGATAGAGCTGCTGGACTCGTTCAGGCAAAACCTCGTGATACACCCCGGTGAGTCAAAGGCACTGGAATGGGACTTTGCGGCGCCATTCGGGGAACGGGACGAGTACTTCATAATAGTCAACGGGCCGGGATACGACACGATGTTCAACCTCACCGTCAACCCGGGATTGACCGCTGGCGAGGAAGAGGAATTCAAGATAATTGAGTTCAGGAGCATTATCAGCAACAGCACGCTCATGGTCGAGGCCGATATCAGGAACACCGGGAACAAGGACGTTGCCAACCTGCAGGTGAGCGTGAGCACAACGCTCGGGACAGTGCAGAAGATAGTTGACCTGCGCGCGGGAGAGGAAACAAGCGTGAGTTTCACTTACCCACTGGTGGCAGGGACTTACGATGTCGAGGTGACGGTCGAGAAGGGCAGCGTGAAAACGACGTCGTACGAGAGCGTTATCGTGCCCGAAGAAAAGAGCAAAAGTATCTTTGCCCCAGTGGTCGAGCTGGTGCAGGAACACATCTCACTTATCTACATTGCCGTCATCGCAGTCGTGCTAATAGGCGTGGCAATGGTCTTCGTCATCCCAAGCGTTGAAGGGCTCAAGGAGCCTTTCGAGGAGCGCGAGGAGTGGGCGAAGCTCGTCAAGCTGCGCAAGCGGAGGGAATACTAATGGAAAAATTTGAGTGCACACAATGCGGCAACTGCTGCAGGTTCGCGGGCCCGGAAGAGGCCCAAGTAGAGGCCATGGGGCCGTTTTACACGGTGAGCGGGGGCGACTTTGTTGGGTTGCCGCTGTTCGGGTGGGAAGGCAAGAGGTTCCGGGAGAAGGCAGAGGTTAAGCTGCTGCCGCAGACGTTCCTCGTGGACAAGAAGAACAAGCAGCTCATAGTCATGCGATGGGTACTCGCACATAATGAGTGCCCAATGCTCAAGGAGGGCAAGTGCACTGCTTACGGCGCCAGGGGCCTAGTGTGCAGGTCGTTCCCCGTCCTGAACAGCGGACTCGAAAACATCCAGGTGCAAAAGAAGTTCCTGCCGACATCAAGCAAGGACTGTCCCGCCGCCGACCTCACGAAGATACCAAGGCCCGCGAAGGCAAACCAGGCGCTCAAGGGGTACTGGGGCTATTGGGCAGAGAACTACCTCGCAGCTGTTGCGGTCATGCGCGCGGACCTAGCGCTCAAGAAAATGGCGGCTGTTCTGGAGAATTCCCCAGACATCGAGTACTTGTCAGGGCTCGAGAAGGAGGACGTGCTCGAGCTCATCGAGGGCAGCAAGTGGGTTGACCTGGTTGACGCCTACTCATCTTACTTCAAGATACCTGCTGAAGAGGCAACGGCTTTCACGGCTGACCTCGAGAACCTTTCAGCGGCCCAGGAGGGTGTTGAGCGCACCATGGAGGCCCTTAGGAAAGCAGGGTCATGACCGCAAGGTTTTAAAGGGGTGTGCGCAGAATTAATCCCGCGCGCCTGTAGTCTAGCT
>JAUVIW010000071.1 GCA_030592525.1 archaeon | reverse complement strand
GTGGTAAGGTCAAGGTCGAGAACTAAAGAGGCTCACGGCTCGCGGTGCTCGCCTGCGCCTCCTTAACCCTCCGAACGCTAAAAAAGTAAGAGATAGGTTTTTTTGAATCCATTGTACTCTGTCGGAGGTTTAAGGAGGCGCAGCGGAGCGTAGCGACGCGTGAGCCTCTTTAGTTCTCGACATTGACCTTACCACCCTTGTCGATGTACATGTTCTTCACATTACGCGCTATGACGAAGTATCGCAAGTCGGTCCCTATGCTTAGGTTCTCGAAGTTGACTCTTAGCTGAAGGTTCTTGAAAGTGCTCGTCTGAAGGTAGATGCCTATCATATCAGGGTCACTGTAGAGTTCATCATCGCCGATATAGATGTCGGTGATACGCTCATTACGATAGCTGTTGAAGCTCTTCACAGTGTCGTAGTTCTCCAGTACTCCGTAGAGAGCATTGGTCGTTTGGTCGCGAATAATCTTACCCGACTCAGTGAGCTTGAACGATGAGATGCGTTCAGTAGCGGTTGCCAGATTCATTAAGTCATAGAAGTTAAAGCAGGCGTTATCGTCCGCCCATTCGGCGTCTTCAATGAGCATGAAGTGTATAGCCTGGATATTGAGGTTCTTCAAACTGTTCAGGTCGAACGTCTGCGTAGTAGCGGCAGTTGTAGTCTGGAACGTGTCAGTGATAACAGTATAGTCGACGACTGGCGACAGTTGACTCCATCGAGCGGCTTGCGCTTCAAGACGTGACTCGGTGTCGAGTTCACACACATTGCCGACCAGATAGAGCGATTCGAACGGAGCATCGTTTGTCACAGCCCCGGTTGTCGTGAAGAAGTCGCTCGGCTTGAAGGTGATATCGACTGTCAGCTTACCGCTATTCTCGAAGGAGTCGAGACAGAACTGATTGCCTTTGGTCGCAGGGCTGTACCCAGGGATAATGAGCGGTAGCGCCAGCGTATATTCGGTGGTGATGAGGTTAGCAGAACCTCCGAGACCGAAGTAGTTGTCATTGATGCGCAATAGATTGTCGCGTTCGTCGACACTCAACTCGAGGTAGGCCTTCATCATTGATTCGAAGTCAGAGTACTGTAGAAACGTCTTACCGGCAGCCCTCCACTCGATATTGTCGATGAGTTTCCAACAGTTGCCCGTGAAAGTAGCTGTCGCAGCGCCAGCGAAGGGAACGGTTGATGTCTGAACGACTAAGAAGAGGTTCTTGAGAATCCCCGATGCGGGAATATCATAAGTGAGCTTGAAGTTAGAGCCGACTTTGTACGACTCATTGGTCGGCCTTATCTCGATGCTCCCGCTCTTCTCGAACATCGGTAAGTCAAGCACTGAAGTGGCGCTCGCCATCTCAGTGTAAGCATTAGGCTCGGTCTTGAAGTTCTCCATGATAGCCTCGGCTACGGAGTCGCCAGCATGCGCTGACATTTGAAGTAGTTGTATCTCGTCCATGATAAGTAGTGCTTTGAGTAGACGACAAAAAAGAGATTCAGCGAAAGGTCTGCCGTATCTTCTTCGGCTCATCACTTTCCTCTTCTTCGCTGTCACTATACAACTCTTCTTCGGCAAGGTTCGCTTCGTGAACTGCTTTCCCGAAGTCTACCGCGTACATCACCGCGAACTCTACCTCAGGCAGTCCATTGAGGCTAATGCCGTACTTCTCTTGAATGCGATGAATGACGTCTCGATATTTGTCGATGCGTTCATCGACAATTGGTTTCAGCTGACCGTCAGTGATAACCGCATCAATGATGCTGTTCGCACCTTCAAAGGCCATCATCGCAATATTCGTGTTCACGATAACGGGTAGTTGAGGCTCATAGAAGTCGTCTTCGGATTCATCGATGACGATGTCTTCAAGGTCTTTATCATTCGGTTCGAGCGCTCCATGAAGCAACTCTCGGACGTGATTGACGCGCTCAGTATCTTCTTCGGCTATCGTCTTCTCGATAGGCGGCGATTTGCGAGACGGCCGCTTGTAACCACCCGACGATAGCTGCGGTGCTGGCCGTGACGGAGGCATCGGGATTGGACCGGGCATTGCTGACGTCCTCATTGCCGCGGCGATAAGGTCTTCGGGTCGAGGTTTGTTGAGGCACTTGCCTTCTGCGATGTGTTTCGATAGCCATACGGCGCTGTTGTACTCTTTAGAACAGTGAGGACAGGTATATGACGGCTTGCTCATGCTTTTCGTAGGTTATACAACCAATGAAAAAGCATCATCAAGTCAATGCGACTCTGTCAACTATCCAGTTCTTCGTCCTTATATTCCTCGAAACACTGAAAACAGGAGCAGCTAGACGAGACAATGTCCAGAAAGCTCTTGGATGGGCAATACGATTACATCGGGCGTGGAAATGGACCACACGATTAATTTTCCTCTCAGCAATACTATTCAACACATGGCTAGCCCTTTCGATTTACAAACTCTGGTTGACGACTTCGACCGGCGATATCCATTCATGCTCGTGTCAGGCATACGAGGCAGCGGCAAGACTACCTTCATAAAGGAGTTCATGGAGCTCATTGACCTCACCGACCATTCCGTATTCCTCTTCAAGAACAGCCTGGACGACACGCAGATTCCAGCGAATCAAACCTTCGCGCTCAAGTCGGAGGAGGACTTTAGTGCGCTCAAGACCATTATCACATTCATGCGCGAGTACAAACGGATGAAGATAGAGGACCCTGACATCGAGCCGTACACTGCGGTTATAATCTTCGACGATATCCTCAGCAGTTTAGCTAAGCCGGCTCTGAAGAGGCAGTTCGACACGCTGATGAGTGAGCTCGCGTACGAAGGAAGGCATCTGAGGATAAAGGTCATTCTGTCGACACAGGTACTCACAAAGCTCGTGGACATCAATTTTCGCGGTAATTGCGACTGGTTCCTGTTCAGAGGTGTACCTAAGCAACGGAGGGAGCTTGTTAAGAAGGTATACGCTCCTGAGATGAAGCAGCATGAATTTACTGAGCTGATGCGCGAGCTCGCTGTTACATACGACATACTCGTTGTCGACAGACAAGAGGAGCTCTCCATCCTTCGCCGTGATACCAAGCGAGGCGACATCATTCCAGTCAAGGCAACGCTCGACTATTGACATCTTTCTTTTTGCCGTACGTAACCATGCTACGCAAATTCGTCGCCACATTCACCGGCCATGAGGCTGTTATGATTAAGCCCATCAAGATTAAGGAGCTCATGTTGACCTCATTTCAGCTCGCCTTGGCCTTTCCCAACATCTCCGGCAAGCTATCCACTAAAGATGTCTTCTTCAACGGCGGTCCTCTCGTCTTACAGGAGTCCATAATCACCACTGTCGATGATTTAGTCGATATGTTCAATACGGCCACAGGAGGAGCGGCAACGGCCGTCTTCAACACACAGACTAGAAAGCTCGAGATAACCATGGGACTCCTCGACACGCTACAGTTCGCAGGCAACTCAGGTTTGATATTCGGCTTCGACAATACTCTTCTCACAGGTCCGTCCGCTAATGCTCCTTATCCCGTGAACCTTATCCCTTTCAAGTCCATCGGCGTCAACTTCGGGGGAATGATTGCCAACAACGACTTTCAGACTATCACAGGCGAGTCATTCGATGTCATTGTGCCTTGTAACGATATGAACTACAGAGAGAACCTCGTCTTCTATGACCGCGAGGCATTCGACAATGCCATCGTCTCCTTCAGACCATCAGGCGGACAGATAAATGGATTGAAGATGTGGACCAGCGTCTACCTCGGAGGCGAGTACCTCCCTGTGGAAATGCCCGCGACCTATCAGTCAGAGTTTACGTTCCACATTACTGAGGACTAACCGTTCCCTTTTTTGATGCTTAATCAAAGACATTCATGGCAAAGCGTAAACGCAGCAAGCGTCGGAGACGACGAAAAAAGAAGAGTCTGTTCTCTAAGGTCGCAGGCAAGGTGAGGAAGCAAAGCAAAGGCTTTAGTCGAGAATACGACCGTAAGTACAAGAAACAGCTCAAGAAGCACGGAGAGAAGGCTCACAAGCACGCGAAGGGATTCCAACGCGAAGCTCGACGTAAATATGTTCCAGCAATGAGGAAAGGAGGTCAACGCATCGTCGATGAGCAGAAGAAGGCTGTTCGCAATGTTCGGTCCCAAGTCAAGGACATGACGAAGAAGATGCGCAAAATGGCGAAGAACTTCGACCCCGGTGAGATGCTCAAAAAGCTGAAGAAGGTCCTTATCATCATTCTCATCGTTGCGGTGTTGGCCATCGCAGCCTATCTCACCGTTACTAAGCTGATGATGGGCGTTGTAACTGGAACAGTTGCCGCTATCATTCCCGGCATATGACAGTAATTCGTTCGCTTTTTTATCTCATTGTCAAATACATTCGTTACACGAGACCAATGACACGACTAATATCCAAACGAGACTTAATCGACTTCATCAAGACCGTTCCCATCAAGCAAAGGCCAGCGCAATGGAGGACAATGTCAGGGCGCAATACAGCTTCGCTATTGACCATGGCAGAAGAGATTGGCGCAGTTCCCCGCGGGTCGTTTCGGACGAGAGCGCCGCGAGCAATGACGCAAAGACAACAAGCAGCACTAGCCGCAGGCCGAGCAAGACCGAGAAGAAGGCGAGCAGGTCCGAAAAATCGACCCCGTCCAAGGGGAGGACAACGCAAGGTCTATCCCTCACGTACAGAAGCTGAGATAGTCGAACGAATAGACGATTTGTCGGGGCAAGACATCGCCAGAAAGGGTAAGATAATGACCAGTCAAGGTCAATGGTATGCCCTACCTAGTAAGTACGACCACGAAGGCATTGATGACGGCACTCATTCACTTAAGAGCTTACGTGCGGAGGCTAAGAAGCTCAAGATACCGCTAAGTTACATGGAGAACGGTAAACGCAAGCAGAAGAAGTCGGCATTCTTACTGCGAGAGATTGTGGAGACACAGCTGTGAGACACATCTTCTTTTTTTTGGCTTCATCAATTACAATGAGCACTTGGGATGACCCAGAAGAAGGAGGTGGCCCTTGTCCGCCACCAGTCTTATTCGACCCTCATCACTGCGATCCGAGTACAGGACCTACTTGGTTAGGCTTCGATGGCTGGAATT
>JAUVIW010000095.1 GCA_030592525.1 archaeon | reverse complement strand
TAGTAAACGGCTCGTTGTCGTATTGATCTGCTTCGTACTTGAAAAACTCTTCCCAATGCATTGTTTCGGTCTCCCTACCGTTTGTTTTACACGAAGAATAGGAAATTGCATTCACTCAGCATGCCCTCAATACTCAAAATACTTAAAAACAGTGATTCAATCATATACGATTTACAATTATCTCAATCAATTACCCATCATTTGGAACCTTCTCAATAAGTCCGGGTACGGGGCATGACAGATCCTGTGACGACCAACCTGCACGCCCGTGAAACATAGGGATGCAGTCACAGCTCCAGGATGACAGGAATTAAGAAAGTGCTGTACACGGCAGCAAGGCTATGGTTCTATCTTTTGTATGGCCACTGAACCACGAGATGCTCAAATAGCGAAGCTCAAAGCCGAGCATCAAGAGTTGACGGAGACAGTTGAAAAGGGTAAGGCTCACTACATGGCTTTGCTGAAGATAAAGGCTGGCGAAGCTTCGTCAGCGGATCTTCTGGAGATGCCGTATATCCCAGAGCAAGAGCGAACTACCTCAGTGCTCCAACTTATGGATGAGTATCAACTGTTGCTGGAGCAAAGTCGAGAGCTGATGGACGAGCTTGCCCGATTGAACGAGTAGGCGATGGTGAATCGCAGAGCTTGCGCCTGAAATTCTTGACGAGTGGATAGACCCATATCGCCTTCTTGGGAAGCCGGGCCTTGTGTTTCCCCAGCTTGCCTCTGCCCTGAGTCTGGCCGAGATACGTCCAATTCGCAGCCTTGTAGCACGTGCCCCGAAAACGAGGGATCTCTACAAAGGTCTCGAACAATACTGGGCAGTAGCCGTAACGTATCTGCCAGTCACCAGGAAGCTTTCGGGTTGTCATTGCCAAGAGGCGGGAAGCGAGGTTCGGAGAATGTACCCAGGGCAGAATCAAGAAGCGAGCATTATTGACTACCAGATGAAGCCTGTTCTTGCGTTGCTGATGGGTCCAGCCGATGAAGCGATCCCGCGGTGCCGTCATCCAAGCAGCGGCTCCAAATCCGAATAGAGCAAGAATCTCACCCTCCGCGTACGCGAAGTAACGTAGCTGGGCGCCTGGTAACGGTTGATACCCCAGGTAGTGATACCTGTCGATGTACTCGTTCCACAGGTGCGATGCCTTCTTGCTATCGACCAGCTCCGGATGTAGGTCTTGCAATGCACCTGCGGGGATTGCGATTGGAGAACGCCTCGGTTCAGCTTGGAGCGTGCGACGTTTGTAGGGCCTGCCGTTGCCATTACGGGTTCGGGGTGCAGGAAGCTGGAAGCTGGAGCAGTCCATCATCCTGCATTCGAAGCATGGCGACGCGACAGCTCATGTCCTTGAGCCGTCCGTCAATGCGACGCCATCCCAGCTGTTCGCATACGAGTCGGGATAACCCAGCTCGTGGCACGTGAGGATTTTCAGCAATGAGGCATCGCATGCCCTCGACTTCCGAGTCGGTGAACACCCGCCCGCAGTATTTCAGAGAACAGCTCATCAGGTAGGGTATTCCGCCGCTCGCTGGCGGATCAGTTCCCCCAGCTCGGGAATCTTGTTCTCGCCGGATACCCTATCTTTGAGGTACTCCCAGAACGAGACACCCAGCTTGCGGCACGTCTTCTTCAGGCTCGCGAACGTATCGCGACAACGACGTCCATTGGTACTCCGAGTCGAACCGCTGATCTTGCGCTTTTTTACGTATTCCCGGATATCTCCCTCGCTCAGGTTGTTGTGTAGAGGGATGTCCGGAAACTCCAGCACCAGCAATAGCTCTGACTTGTTCCTGTGGAGTCGCTTCAGTGCCTGGTTCAACGTCGCATAGCAAGTCTTCGAGCTGAATATTTCATCAAAGCGTGCCTCCAGCTCTACCTTCTTCTCATTGCTAGGAGTTTCTTTGTAGGCTTTCAGCTCGTCGTAATAATTCCAGATATGGGTTCGTGCTTTCTCGAGTGCTTCACGCTGTTCGTCATTGAACGGCACGAGTTTGTTGATCGTACGCTCAGCGTGTATCCAGCACAGCGCGTGGAGAAGGATATTGAACTGCCCGGCATCATCGCTGAGGATGACAAGTCTCGGATTGATGCCATGTTCGAGGACGCTCCCCAAGAGAGCGCCCTCTGTTGCGATACGGATATGGCGTTCATCGGTGAAGCCGAGGGCCAGAAGAGCAGCTTCCCACTCGGCCTTGCCTTCAAAGGACCTCTTCTCGTTGGCCGAGAGTAGTCCCAGCAGAGTTCCGGAGAGCTTTTGTGCCTTCATATAGGCAAGGGCGTCTTCGTTGAGTACGTAGTCGAAGTTTGCAGATCGAAGAAGCTCCAGAAAGTTTACGCGGCTCTTACTATTCGTGCTTTCGAACCAGGCAAACAGCTCATTGCCGATATGCGTGCAGTAGCCGTTTTTCCCGTTGTGTCGCGCACCAGTGTCATCAACATTGACGTACTGCGAAACCTCGAGACCCACGCGCAGAATCTCGGCCTTTTCTGCGTGAAAGCGTTCCTTGCCTTCGGTGATGAGTCGGCTCACCTGCCCCGCCGAGATATCGACCTTCACTTCCCAGAGGTGCTCGAGAATCAATGGCTGCGTTACGTGTGCCTGGTAGTACTGGTACAAAATATAGCTCACCAGCGTGGTGCCCAAGTGAGCGACAGCCACCCCATCGGGCAACTTCGCCGTTATGCGTTCGCCTTCAGGGGTTACCCACGTCTCGAGACGGAAGAGGGTATTGTGGGCCCTGATTATAATGTCCTGCACCGTGTAGTCTTGATAACCCTTGAAGATGCTTTCGGTCGGCACATTGTCGGCCTTGACAACTCGTGTTTCGTGGATTTCGAGCTCTGCGGTTTTGCTTCTCTTTGCAGACCCGGCGCGCTTTCCATTTGGCTTCTTATCCGTTTCTCCGTTCCTGGAGGGGTCCTCTAGCCTGGAAGGTTTGATATTGGGTTTGGGCTTCAGTCCCTTCAACCAGGCAATTTCGTCCTTCAGCGCTTGAAACTGCTCCAGCAGTAGGTGGTACTTCTCCAGAAGTTTGAGCACCGAGGAAGTTCGCTCTTCCTCGGGGATACTCGGAAGCCTCTTTTTACTTGACGCACTCTTGGCATTCTTTCCCAGCAAAGCTGCGATGAGACGCTCTGCGTCCTTGAGCTTCTTCCTCGAGTCCTTGAGCTTCCTTCTCGAGTCATCGCGTTGGGTCGTGAGTTGCCTTATCCGTGCATCTCGGGTGTCGACGTAATCCATACGAAAGATGAAACCACACAGCTACCATCTGTGTCCCGCTTTTTTTTCGGCCTGGCTCAAAAGGCCTGCTCCGAGGGTAACACTCGGCAAGGTCCTTTTTGAACGCTAACTCGCTGCAGTGGCGAAACAAGCGCCTTGCCTCTTCACGGAAAGTGTAATCCTGAAGCAGGCCTTTTTTTCCGGCTCGTCAGCCTGACAAGGGAATAAAATACGCGGTTACACCTTCCGCCCTGGCCTGCTTGCGGAGCGGTGCCATTCGCAAGGCCCACACGAATGTTGGCTTATCACTCCTATTGTCGGAGGTACGTCGTTAACCGCGCGTCGCCCTTACAGTTCTCGTGGAAGGATGGTCGTCACAAAATCTGGCTTGCCCGGACTTATTGAGAAGTTACAAATTATCGTATCAAAAGTAATCAAAATTATATCAAATACGTCCAGACGTCCAAGAAGCCCAAAGCAAATTCACTTGACTTTAGAAAAAAACATTTCTGTTGTTCGTGAGTTAGCTATAGATGTTGTGAGACAAATGAACCACAACGACATTATGGAGCTACGTTTACCTTTCGGACTCGTGCTTAAGGCTATTGAGCCTTCGCACAAATTCGCTGGCGTGCCTCGTGCGTCAACCGGATCTGGTTCGATTAGCCTTTAATCCACCGGCCCGATGTGAATGCAGTGCTTTCTATGACACTTTTCGCCCATGACCCCGCAT
>JAUVIW010000114.1 GCA_030592525.1 archaeon | reverse complement strand
GTTGACATGGAGTTCGCGTGGGACAAGGTTGACGACGCACGCAAATTCTTCGTGGTGATGCAGAACACGTTCAAGTTCTTCACACTCTATTGCGACAAGGCGCCAATGCGCGACCTGCGCCCGGAGGACGAGTGGATAATCTCGCGCACCAACACTGTTACAAAGCAGGTGACTGAGCTGAACAATAAGTTCCTTGGCCACAAGGCATTGCAGGCGATAGAGGACTTTGTCCTTAATGACTTGTCACGCTGGTACATCAAGCTTATCCGCGACCGCACTTGGCCCACTTACGCGGGCAGTGACAAGCAGGCTGCGTTCGCGACGCTGCACTATGTGCTGCACCGCTTGAACCGCTTGCTCGCTCCTGCTGTCCCTTACCAGACGGAGGCAAACAACCTCGAGATGTTCGGCGACGAGAGCGTCCACTTGATGGAGTTCCCGAAGGTCGAGAACATCAATGATGGGCTTGAGGAGTCAATGGGCATAGCTCGCCGCATTGTGGAGGCGTCTGCGTTCGCGCGAAACAAGGCGAAGATAAAGCTGCGCTGGCCGCTGAGCACTTTGGTTGTGAAGACTGATGACGACAAGGTGCGCAAGGCTGTTGACATTTTCAATTCCCTGCTGCAGAAGTCGTGCAATGTGAGGCAGGTTTGGGTGAACCGTGACACAACGGGGGAGGAGGCTGAGTTCGAGGGCGGCAGGATAATCCTCAACACCACGATGGACACGCCGCTCAAGAAGGCTGCGCTTGCGGCTGAGCTGCTGCGCGCTGTGCAGAGCGCCCGCAAGAAGGGTGGCCTCGCGGTGAACGACAAGATAACGCTGTTTGTGAGCTCGAGTGACCCTGGCATCAATGAGTGGCTTGCGGGCATGGGCAAGGAGATTTCAGCTAAGGCGAATGTGGCCAAGTACAGGATTGGCGAGGGCGGCGACATAACCACGGACTTCAAGTTCCGCGGCTACAGGGTTGTCGCCGGCTTCACAAGGGCTTAGTAGTCCCCTTAAGGTAGTTACTTTTAAATAGTGCTGTGCGGACAATATAGTGCGCATGCTCCTAATAGACAACGCGCGCATTTTCACACCCCAAGGCATTGTAGAGGGCTCTATCCTCTGCAAGGACGGGGAAATCGTGAAAATCGGGTCTTTTGAGCCTCCTGAGGTAGAGGACACCATCAACGCCCACGGCAATGTCGTCCTCCCTGGCATCATTGACTCTCACGTCCACTTTCGCGAGCCCGGCGGAGACCACAAGGAGACTTGGGAAACTGCCTCAAGGGCGGCCGCCAAGGGCGGCGTGACAACTGTTCTCGACATGCC
Source organism: archaeon (assembly GCA_030592525.1). Lineage (GTDB taxonomy): Archaea > B1Sed10-29 > B1Sed10-29 > WALL01 > WALL01 > JAUVIW01. The sequence goes on along the minus strand of JAUVIW010000114.1, from coordinate 1,814 downwards.
AAACACTAGCCCTCCGCTAACCACGGTGAAGCGCCTCGCTGACAAGAGGGCCATGGTGCGCGGCCGCTCCTACGTTAATTACGGGTTCCACTTCGGCGCCACGCCAACGAACGCTGAGGAAATCCTTCTTGCGGACAACATCGCGAGCGTCAAGGTTTACATGGGCTCCACCACCGGTGACCTGCTCGTGGACGATGACGGCGCGCTGTACACAATATTCAAGGCTGCGAAGCAGGCGGGCTTCCTTGTGATGGTGCACGCTGAGAACGAAGCGCTCATCAAGAAGCTCACAGCCGACGCCAAGAAGGCCGGGCACAATTCCCCCTCAATACACCCGCGCATCAGGGACAACGTTGTTGCCGCAGAGGCATCGTCCCGCGCAGCAATCATCTCGAAGAGCGTGGGCAACCGCCTGCACATCGCACACATCTCAACGCGACAAGAACTCAACGTCGTGCGCCTGTCGAACGGCCGCGTGACGTGCGAGGCAACGCCCCACCACCTGCTTTTGGAGGAGGACGCGCTCGAGTCAATGGGCAACTTCGCCAAGATGAACCCACCCCTGCGTTCGGATGCTGACCGCCGTGCGCTGTGGAGGCAGTTCGCGAACATCACGACCGTCGCGACTGACCACGCGCCTCACACGAGGAGCGAGAAGCAGAAGGATTACTGGGAGGCACCAGCAGGTGTTCCCGGTGTCGAGACACTGCTGCCGCTGATGCTGAACGAGGTGTCGCGCGGCCGCATTGAGCTCGGCGATGTCGTGGAGAAGCTGTGCTACGCGCCGGCGCGCGTGTTTGGCCTGCCTACCAAGGGCAAAATAGTTGAGGGCTGTGACGCCGATTTGACCATCATCGACATGAATCTCACGAAGGTCATCGACGACTCATCCATTGTGTCGAAGTGCGGCTGGTCGCCGTTCTGCGGGTTCCGCGTTCGCGGCTGGCCCGTCACCACAATCGTTAACGGCCAGATAGTGTACAACAAGGCTAATTTCTTTGAGCCCGTTGGCAAGGAAGTCCGTTTCTCCCACCAGAAAGGCGTTTGATGCGAAAACAATAAATACCCGTATTACTATGGTAATACACTATGTCTCATGTTGTTTCTGTGCGCATGCCTGAAGTCCTGCTCAAGCAGGCAAGGCGCACCGTCAAAGCAGGGTACTATCCGAGCTTGAATGAGTTCCTAGTGGCCAGCGCGAGGAACGAGCTCCTTAGGTACATGGAGCCCCCCGCGGTGAAGGAAGTTCGCCGTGCACGCGAAGAGATGTGGCAGGAAACTCTTGCGAGAGCCGGCGGTGATGAGGAAAAGGCAATTGGGCTTGCCATTGAGGACGCCAAAAAATCTAAAATGCATCGGGTCTTAAGACGTTGATGCCAACGGCTTTTCCTATCCTCTTATGCTTTTTTTCCCACGAAACAAAGGCTTCTGCGTTGTCGCGCGCCATAAGGATGTGGCTACAGTCCCGCCATCACACGAGCCAAACACGTTCGAGGCTAGATACTTCTGCACGTAGTTTTGTTGCGTCTGCCAGTGCTATCTTCTTGTGCTTCTTGAGGCGGTTTATGTCATCAAAGTAGCAGCTGGCATAGTACGGGAACTTGTTCTCAAGCTCCCTTGCGACTATGTCCGAGGTCACAATTGAAAACTCGCAGGCGAGTGCGCGCTCAAGCAGGTTCTCAACAGCGTAGCGCGCGTACGCAGGCATTGGGCCGCCATAAAACTCGTCCTTGTATTTGCTCACGCTGGTGTCTAAGTACAATTTCATTTCTCTCCCCGTTGCACCTGCACCATTGGCGCTTAAAACGCTTACT
>JAUVIW010000060.1 GCA_030592525.1 archaeon | reverse complement strand
TGGCTCCCAAAGAGAGGCAGAACCCGATGCACGCGCCCACTGTGACCGGCGGCAATGCGGGATAGGCCCGGCCCGGCTTTTGGAACAGCCAGGCAAAGAACCCAACGAGCACGGCCATGCTGCCGAGCATTGTGCCCAATGCGATGGCGAGCCCGAACTCCCTGAGCACTGCAACAGTAAAGATGAGTGGCATGATCATGTCGCCGCCGCCCAACTGGAACAAGTGCTTCTTTGTCGGTATGGCCATGGTGAAGGCAAGCTTCTGCTTGGTGACCTCTTTTGCGAGTGTCACCATGTGCTTGGTGTAGAACACCGCGACAATGTCATAGAATGTCAGCGCCGCGAGCAGGGTGATGGCGGGTATGAAACCCATGTACGACCCGAGCAGCGCACCGATGCCCATTATCGAGATTAGGATGCTGACGTTTTGCGTGAGCAGCGTCCTGTGGAGCACGCGTGCCACTGCGAGCGCTAATGCGAGCGCAATAGCAACCCACACAATTATCTCGTCAGCGACGAAGCCCATGAGAAGTATCTCGAAGAACACCTCTGCGGAGAAGAATATCGTGAGGAACTCGAGTATCTTGAGCACCCACGGGATGAACTTTATCAGCGCAAGCATTACCGCTGTCGCGAACAGTATGTACAGGAAGATGAACCCTCCGTACTCCACGGACTGCATCGGCGCCACGGCTATCACCGAGATGAGCTTTGTGCCGAGGTATATCCCGATGCCCTGGACGACCATGAACATCGCGAATACTGCTGCGAGAATCTTATCGTTTTCCTTTAGCTTCATTCATTCACCCTTTTCTGTCGTCAGCGGTCTTGAACTGGTTGTGCTTGGGTGAGTAAATGTCCCCGTTCTTTTTAAGGATGCCTAGTAGCTTGTCGAGCTCGTCCGCATTGACACCGATGTCGGCGCACTGTGCGAGCACCATCTCCTTTGTCACTGTGTCATTGTCACTGTTCAGCTGCCTGATGGTTGCGTACAATGCACGCGCCTTGTCCATGCGGCTCTTGCTTTGGCCTGTCGCGATTGTGTCAATGTCCATCCTGCCGGTTTCGGGGTCAATGCCGATTTCCTGCATCACGAACCGGTGGAGCCTTATGCTGCGCTCTGCGTCCTCAATCTCCACCTTGTCACTAAGGCGGCCCTTTGCGCTGGCTTCCGCGAGGCGCACCAATGCCTCAAGCTGCCTTGCTGTGATGGCCATTGAGCCCTGGCTCTTGCTGAGCTTGCGCAAGTCAAGGTAGTACGCCTTGATCTTGTCCGTCGATTCCTTGGTGAGCACGGGGTTCACGTTCTTGCGTGCGTAAGCAATGTACTTCCTCAGTAAGTCGGGCTCGATGGTTGGCGTGACCCGCTCCTTGGCACTCTCGATTTCCTTGTCAGAGAGAACGCCTTTTGTGCCCGTGTTCCTGATGCCCGCAAGCATCTGGTTCAGGAGTATGTGCTCGGCCATGTTCTTGTCCTTCTCCTCGTCGAGCACGTCCTTTATCGGGAATATGAGGTCGAACCTTGACAGCAGTGTGGGCGGGATGTTGAACTGCTCTGCTGGGAGTGTGTAAGGGTCGAAGCGGCCGTACTTCGGGTTCGCTGCTGCGAGTATCGCTGTTTCCGAGCGGAACGTCGTCACTATACCTGCTTTTGCGATGGAGATGCGCTGCTGCTCCATTGCCTCGTGCATGCTTGAGCGGTCTTCGTCACCCATCTTGTCGAACTCGTCAATGCACGCCTGCCCGCCCGAAGCGAGCACCAATGCACCGGCCTTGAGCGTCCACCCGCCTTCGCCGAAGTCATCCTTCTCAGCCGTGGCTGTCAGCCCGGCGCCGGTCGCGCTTTTGCCTCCGACGAAAACGCCTTTCGGCGCAAGAGTGTAAATGTAGTAAAGTAGTTGAGATTTAGCCGTACCCGGATCCCCAATCAATAGGATGTGTATGTCCGGCCTGATCCTGACGCCGTCGGCGAGTATCTTGCTCTTGGAGCCGCCCAAGAGCTGTATCGCGAGGGACTCCTTGATTTCCTTGTGTCCGTAGATGCTTGGCGCGATTGACCCGACAATCTTGTTGTATATGTGCGGGTCTTCTGAGAGCTCCCTGATTTGTTCCTCCTCCTCTTCCGTAAGCTCGATTTCCTCGAACTCCCTCTCAATCTGCTCCACGTGTATCGCGTGGATGTAAATGTTATAGACCGAGCTCTTTCCTTTCGGCGGCCTCAGCCTGAGCACCCCAACTATCTGCACCTTGTCACCCGGGTACATCCTGTTGGTCAGGTCGTCCTCGAGCCAGATGTCTATGTTCTTCGCCTGCTCCCCGCGCACCAGTGCGTCGAGCGGCTCCTGCGTTTGCATTTTCTGCATGTCAACAAACGTTGTCTCCTCTATGTTGAGCTTGAATTCCTTTCTCTCGCACGAGCACACTGCTGGCTCGGCTATCTTGTCGTACATCTCTGTGTCCTGTGGCATGCGGTACACTCTACCACACCTAATGCACTGGAACGCGGCAGTGTCAATCTTCGGCCTGACATCCGTTATCTTGTTTATCACGCCGTCAATCATGATGAGCTTGTTGATGTGGGCTGAGTTGATGTTTCTGATGAATAGCTTGTTCGGGAGGTTGAAGAACCTTATCTTTGGCTTCACGTCAACCCCGTCAACGCTCTTGTATCCCAGCGCGGCAACGGCTTCCTCTGATGCCTTGATGACTGCTTCGGGATTCTCGAGCAGGTCGTCCGCGAGCTCGGGCGTGAACTTGTCGAGCTCCATGAAGTCGACTTCGAGGCTCTTGATTTCGGGGTAGAAGAGCGCAAGCTTCTCCAATCCCTTTCGGTACCTCTCCCTGAAGAAGTCCTCGAACTGCTGGACATACTGCGTGTTTTCCACTATCTACACCTCGCCCGTTTCTTACTCAACACTGAAATATAAGACCCCCCCGCAATGCCGGTATTGTGGTCTCACTGCCGGTATTACTCAAGTGGCTTATAAGGCTCTTGCGGGTACGAGGTGCCGAGAACAGCTCGTGGAAAGGGCTATACCTTGATTGGGGCATTCACACGTCCCTATAGGCGCCGCCCCTTTTTCTTACGAGCATGAATGTGATGGCGTCCCTCTCGACTTTGTAAACCAGCCTGAATTTGCTGAACCTGATTCGGAATGTGTTTGAATGGTGCTTTATTGGCTTGAACCTAGCGGGATTGGCCAGAATCTTCTCAATCACTTTTCTAAGGGCTCTTTTGATTTGGGGCCTGAGCCTTTTAACGTCTTTTTTGAATGTATCTGTTCTCTTGATGTTCATGCGAGCAGCTCATCAACATTCTTGACAGGGTAAACCTTTTCCTTGCCTGTCTTGATATCCCTCTCAATCCTGCTTATCTCGAGTATATCTGCTTTCAGTTCCCTGTCTGCCCCGACCAGCTGATACTTGTCGTTCAGCTCCAGCAGCCCGAGCCTAAGTGCTTCGGCCTTTGTTTTCGCGATTCCCTTTTCCAGGAGCCCCTCGATTATCTCTTCCATAAACCCCTCAAAATGCATACTAATATTCATGTTATTTTTATGGCATATTCACATATATAAATATTATGGTGTTATTGTTGTGGTGCCACTGCTGACAGCGACTCAAGCTAGATATAAGGCTCTTGCGGGTACGGCTTTCCTAGGCCTGCGAAACCATTAAATACAATCTTGAATACAAGTGTATTCATGTCTGCTGTTGTTACCACTGTCCGCCTTCCGGCGAGGGTCAAGGAGGAGGCCGAGGTTTTGGTCCGTGAAGGCCTTTTCAAGAACTTTTCTGATGTGGTGCTCGCCGGCCTGCGGCGTGAGATTGATGCCCACAAGGTGTGTGAGGCGAGGGAGCGCGTGTGGCGTGATTATGTGGAGCGCGCTGGCGGCGATGCCAAGAAGGCGAGTTCCCTTTACCTGAAGGATGCGGAAGAATACCAAAAGGCGCATCCGGAGCTCTTTAAATGAAGTCCAGGGGCTGGATGCTTTGGGTTCAGGAATGCGACCCACACCGCAGTGTCAAGGTAATGCCTCATTCCTCTTTGTTTCTTGCCTGGCTTTTAAGCAACTGCCGACTACGCCTTGCCTAGGCTTTCCTGGGCTTCGTGCGCTTCCTGAGTATCTTGAGCGTTTCCTTGCGGCTTGGCGGCACTTGAAGCAAGGCAGTTGCTTCTCTGGTGTGGTGGTCGAGTACGCTATCATCGAACCTTCTCGTTTTTTTGTCGCTCTGTGTCTGATGGAAACGTATGTGCTCTTGTAGCTCTTCCCACTCCTTGTTCGTGAGCATCTCAGCAGCTTTTTTCTGCAGCTCCCTTAATCGCTTGTGGTTCCCGAAGAATATCCCGTAGAAAAGCCAGTTCGCTCCTTTTTTGTGGCGCGGGTTAACATAGTCATCTATGTGCTTGCAGAGCTTCAGGTCTTTCGCGAGCTCCGTGAACCTCTTGAAGACCTTCTTGTTCTGCGCGAGTACAATGAAATCAAGGTCACTTGATGGGTGCATGTACCCTTTTTCAGTGCTGCCTACGAGTGTAACCCCAAGGAACTTGTTGCCGAACTCTCTTTTCATCTTCTTTGTTATCTTGTGAATGTCATTGAGCCTCTTGATGATGGCTTCTGTGTGCGGCGTCGCGAACAAGGCCTTTTGGTTTGTCAACAACTCTTTGAAGTCAACCCCTCGTGGATTCTCGCCCAAGAAGTTGTGTGGGTACCTCATGAGCTCCCACTCGTCCGGTGGTAAGTCTTCTTTCACGAAGTACATTGCCGCTTTCGCGGTCTTGGCTGCTTGGGATCCCTCATATCCTTCGCCTTTTTCGGCTAATTCCTCCAGATATGGAAGTGCCTCAGCGCCTAGATATGGCAGGCCAGCTGCGAGTGATTTCCTGACGGTCGGGCTATCGCTTTTGATTAGCTCCTTCAGCTTTTTTGCCCGCTTTCTCTTCGGCATCTTTTTCAGGATCTTCATGAAGCTATGCGTCGCTTCCATTGTCACTGTTGAATAACTATCATTCAGCCTTTTTTCTAGGTATGGCAATCCACCTTCACCTACTTCGAGGAATTTTGCTGCAGCTGCTTGTCTTATCAGATGTTCCCTGTGCTGTGAAAATTCTTCAGCGTGGGACATGAACTCTTTTTCGTCCATTCCAAGAATGTGTTCGGCGGTCAGCCTTATCGCAACTTTTTGCCTGACCCATTCCTCTCTGTTTAGCCTTTCTTTCTTGAGAACTTCGAGTTCCTTACCCTTGTTCCTTTTCAGTCGTCGTTTGATTGCTGCGTTTGCTTCGCTGTATTTCAATGGCATGTACAGGATACTTGCGCCACTGCTATGCTCTTTTTCTTTTTTGTAAGTGAGTGTGTTCGCGACCTCTTTTTCTGTGAGGGGGGTGTACTCCATTAACTCTTTACCCATCTTTCTTTCGTCTTTGTTCTCGCTGTCAAGCAGTTGTACTACTAGCTTTTTGCTTGGTGGCTTCTGCTTGATGATGCGCCGGGAGTTCATTCGCTCGACTGCTTGCACTGCGTCTCGTCTGATTTTTGATGCCACGAAAGGAAAAGTGAGCCTTGGCCAGGCTTTCATGCCCCTAACTTTTTCAGCTAGCTTCGCTCGCTTTCTAGCTGGCATCTCGCTTTTGGGCATCACTAGTAATTACTCAAAATTCCTTTATAAAGGAACGCGTTTCCTAGGCCTGTATCCAGGGCCATAGCAGGAAAGGCAAGTGCGGGAGAAGCAGCACCCCGAGCGCCATTGCGTCTGGGAGCCTCCCGAACGTCGCTGAGAGGGGGTGCGGGTCCTTCTTCTTCCTCTGCTGGAAGTAGATGTAGTCCAGGACCACATGGAGCGCTATGCCGAAGGCGAACCAGGGCACGGCGTCTGAAAGCGCTGTATACGCCGGGAAAACCTTGTAAATGAGCACCAGCAGGGTCGGTCCCAC
>JAUVIW010000019.1 GCA_030592525.1 archaeon | reverse complement strand
GCATCAAGACTTCGGACGGAACAAACAACGCTTACAACCAGGTGTTCCAGAAGCCTTCTGGCACAAACGGCCAGTACTGGGACGACGTTTACCGCATCACCACCCGCAGCTCTGACATCTACGCAGCTGGCGGAAAGGGTGTCGTGGACCGCATTGACTCCGGCCTCACAGAGACCCAGGAGACAAAGTTCTTCAGCGAAGGCGACGCCAAGTACAAGTTCTACTCAGTAATCAACGACAACGGCCGCATCGTCGCAGGCGCCTCACGCCTCAATGACAATGACGGCATATTCGTTTGGAGAGAGGACAAGGCAAACACAGCCAAGAAGACATTCACCGCGCTCAACCAGATGGAGATCATGTATGACATGAAGATTGACAATGGAGTCATCTTTGTTGCTGGTGGAGACATCGGCACTTCGCCCGACGGCGCTGTGCAGACACTCAAGTACGACTCCGCTTCAGGCAACTACAAGGAAGTCAATTATGATTCCACCATGACCGAGCGCGCACCGAGCATCGCCGTGACCAACAGCTATGTTTATGCAGCTTCACGTGACGGTAATGTTTACGCGTATTCCAAGGGCTCGCTCACAGGCTCCACCAACCCAATAAACACACTCTCAAAGTTCGCTACTGACAACGACCCTCTCGTTGTTGCAGCGGAGTACTCTGGCGACAAGACCAGCGTGAACGAGGGACCCAAGCTGTCCCTTGGCACTGACAAGTCCTCTGTTGACCAGAACACGCCTGTGACCCTGACGGCCATGTTCTCTGACCCTGACGGCTACATTGCCAAGATACAGGTTGATTGGGAGAAGGACGGCATTTGGGACCACACCAAGACATTCACCTCAGCAGAGGACAAGACAGCCTACGCAACCAGCAAGTCCTATGCCACTGACGGCAACAAGGAAATTTGGGTTGGCGTGACCGACAACGAGGGCGTAAGCACTTACACCAAGCTCACTATTCGTGTCCTTGACTCCACCGCACCCGTGATCAAGACAGGCCCCACGCTCTCAGTAAGCCCGACCAGCGCCACGATAACATTCACCACTGACGAGAAGTCAACCCACAAGGTTGAGGCGGACACCGCCACTTCCTACGACACCTTGAATTACATTTCAAGGGAGTCACTCAGCTACGCGACAGGCCACTCCGCATCAATGTCCCCAGCTACGGAAGAGACCAAGTACAACTACAAGATAACTCTCGAGGACGAGAGCGGCAACAAGGAGACTTACAGTGGATACACATTCACCACCACCAAGACACCGGACACCACCCCACCTGTTGTCACCATCACCGGCTCCAGCGCCGGCGACAAGTCCATAACAGTCAAGTGGGTCGCAACCGACGACGAGAGCCTGAAGAACACCCACATGTACTGGGACGACGCGTCCTTCACTTCAGCGGCCAAGCCCACAACCAAGGTTGCAGGCACGCTTAATGCAGGCACTTACTCTGCAGTCAAGAGCGGTCTCAGTGAAGAAACAGCCTACTACTACATGATTGAGGCAATCGACAACGCAGGCAACAAGGCTTACAGTGCAGTGAACTCACTGACCACCGGCGATGCTACTGTTCCTGTAATCACTATAACAAGTGCCGACAAGACCAACGACACAATGACCATCTCATGGTCTGTTGACGAGTCTGTGCCTTACTCCCGTTTGCACTACGGCAAGACCATGTCGCCTTCAACAAGCACACCAGGTCTTCCTACAGACTCCACTAACACCACGTACTCCGTGACTGCAACGGACCTTTCAGAGTGGACCACCTATTACTACTATATAGATGCGACAGACACAGCCGGTAATAAGGGTTACACATCACTCCAGAGCATCAAGACCGATGACGACACTTTTCCTGGCGTGCAGATAACCGAGCCGGACGAGGCTGACGAGATGGCCTCGGGCGACAACGACTTCACGATTCAGTGGGTTCCTGTCGGAACCAGCGAAATCAACCATTATGAAGTCAAGGCTGACAGCGGCTCGTACACCACTGCCGGCAAGATGCAGTCCTACACATTCATCGACCTGTCTGACGGCGACCACACACTCTATGTCAAGGCTGTCGACCGTGCTGACAACGAGTCCCCTGAGGATTCCGTCATTATCACAATCGACACAACCGTGCCGCAGATCACGGACGTCTCATCCTCAACCACTGCAAGCTCACTCACAGTGGGCTGGAACACCGACGAGATGACCACGGGCAAGGTCCGCTACAGCACTCTCGCCACCCTAAACACCTGGTATGAGGTGGACGAGGAAGGCTTCACCATTGGGCCGTGCTTCGTTATGAGCGGTGGATTTGGCGGCGGAGAGGACAACGGCCGTGGAATCAGCCCGTCCAACGGACCGAGCAATGTTAAGCAGGTTCCTGGCAATGACCAGGTCATCTGCCTCAACCTCAAGCCCGGCAATGGTGTGCCTAGCGCAGACGCAAGCGTTGGCTCACTGATGGACTTCGCCAAGAACAACCCCGGTTCCATTACGGACACAGGCTCCAGCACCATGGGCGCAACATTCACTCAGCCTTCGGGCGGCATTGAGTTCGGCGTGGGCAGCGACTCATCTGACGACGATGTCCAGGAGATGGCTCCTGACACCTCACACTCCGTGACCATTGGCAGCCTCGTGAGCGACACCATGTTCTACTTCAAGATATTCGCGACTGACCTAGTGGGCAACACCAACTCCTCAAGCACATACAGCAACTCGACCGCAGATACAGTTGCTCCTGGCATCACGATTACCACACCCGCTGGTGGCTCATACCATGACTCCGGCAGCATAACTCTTGGCTATATCTCAGCAGCCAGTGACCTGGACCACTATGAGGTCCGCGTCGACAGCGGCTCCTGGACTGACAAGGACACCCAGAGGACCCACCCGTTCACCGGCCTCGGTGAAGGCAACCACACCCTTGACGCAAAGGCAGTGGACGACTCTGACCTAGAGAGCATTGCTAGCGTCAACGTGACCGTTGACCTCACAGACCCAACCATCTCGAACGTCACCGTCACCTCGAACGGCACCGCAGCATTGTTCACCTGGGACACAGACGAGTCAACCAACGAGACCATTGACTATGGCTCCACCACAGCTTACGGCGCTTCGCAAACAAACACCGCGTTCGCCACAGCACACACAATGACCGTGTACGGCCTCGTGGACAACGCCCTCTACTACTACAGGATAACTGCTGATGACCGTGCTGGCAACGACGACACATACACAGGCTCGTTCACCACACCTGATGTCTCGGCTCCGATTATAATGGGCGCCAGTTCCATTACGACTACGAATGAGACTGCGACCCAGGGCCTCACGTTCAACGAGAACGCGAACCTGACCGTGGACTACGGCACGACTTCAGCTTACGGCAACACAACCACGTACACCACTTTCAACACCACGCAGACCTGGCTGCTCACAGGCCTCACACCGAACACCACGTACCACTACCAGCTAACGTTCTGTGACGCGCTCAGCAATTGCAACAGCACTACTGACGCCACGTTTACCACTTTGCTCTCAGCTGGCTCGCAGCCTGACATCATCGTCAGCGCCATGATGCTGGATGACCCCACACCGAGGATCGGCCAGAACGTGACTGTCACGTCCACCATCTCGAACGTGGGCGGTGGCAATGTCACTGGCACTGTTTGGGTTGAGATGTATGACGGCGCCAACTCCACGCACACTAGCTTCACTCACCTTAACTCCGGCCAGAGCAAGAACGTGACGCACACCTGGAGCGGCTCTGCAGTGACCACGTACACACTGACCGCGCACGCGGACAGGAACGTGACTGGCCACAGTGAGCACGTTGAGTCCAACGAGGCCAACAACCACAGGAGCATAATGGTCCCTGTGACCAACGCTTCAGGCAATGTCGCGCCAACCGCAGACGCGGGCTCGGATGTGATGTGCGCTGTGAATAGCCTATGCAGCTTCCTTGGCACTGGCAGCTCTGATGCTGACGGCACTATCGTATCATACGCATGGGACTTCGGCGACACTAACACAGGCACCGGCGTCGATGTCAACAACACTTACACCAAAACTGGAATCTACACAGTCACACTCAACGTGACTGACGATGACGGTGCTAGCGCAACTGACACGCTAATCGCAGCTATCCACAACAGCTCCTCAACCACTCCTGACCTGGCTGTTGCGCCAATCACCCTAAACAACACAGCTCCAATGCAGGGCGGCAATGTTCTCGTATCGGCTGCTGTGTACAACCTTGGTGGCGCCAACGCAACCAACGCTAGAATGGAGCTCACGGCTAACAGCACGTCGCTGTACAACGCGACCCACAATATGTCCGCATCATCCCTCCTCATAGTAAGCGGCATCTGGACAGCTGTTAACGGCACGACCGTGTTCACCATCAACGCCGACAGCACCAACGCTGTTACGGAAAGTAATGAGACCAACAACCAGGCCACAAGGAGCATTGACGTGTACGCCTGTTCCAACACAATCACCAACTCGACGATAGACGGCACGTACGTTGCCTCCTACTCTGGCATAGACATAACCTACGTCACCACCACGATACAGTCCTGCTCGACCGTGACAGGCTCCAACGTCACGAATTCAACCATCACGAACAGCACAGTCATAGACAGCAACGTGAGCGACTCAGATCTCGTGGGCATGTACGTCAAGGACGCTTTGATAGACCCATCTGACACAAAGTACTCCACCATAACAGCTAACTCCATAGTGCTCGACAGCATCGTCCACTACAGCACAGTCACAAACTACTCACATGTGGACATCTCGGACGTGCGCACATCCACAATAAACAACAGCACGATCTACAACAGCACTGTCTGGAACAGCACAGCCTTTGCATCCACTGTAAAGGACAGCACAGTAGATGGAAGCGCGCTCGTGAATGCCGTGATAACAGCAGGCAGCGATGTCTCTAACAGCAATGTCACAGACTCTACAATCACCAACTCAACAGTTTCGGACTCAGACATCACTAACTCCACAATCGTGAACTCAGACATCCGTGACATGATTGTGGTTAACGCGAACATCACAAACAACATCCTGTACTCTGGCACAATAACCTACAATGGCACCAACTACAGTGCACCACCGCCAATCAACCTCCCAGACATCTACAATGCTAATGCACCGCCAATCGCTGACGCAGGCTCTGACTTCATGTGCGCTGTGAACACCGTGTGCAACTTCAATGGCACCGGCAGCTCTGATAGCGATGGCACCATTGTCTCGTATGCATGGGACTTCGGCGACACCAGCACTGGCTCTGGAAGCACGGCCACTCACAACTACACCAACGCTGGCATCTACACAGTCACCTTGAACGTGACTGACGATGACAGCGCTAGCGGCACCGATACTGTTGTCGCAGCTATCTACAACTCAACAACCACTTCACCTGACCTGGCGACAAATGCGGTGAGCATCTCGCTCAACAACACCGCGCCAGTACAGGGTGACGACGTCCTCGTCACCGCCATAGTGTACAACCTTGGCGGCACCAACGCGACGAATGTGGTTGTGGACATTGATGCGAACAGCACCCAGCTCTCAACAGCCACTTCGAACATCAGTGCGGGCACATGGGCTACATTCACTGCCGACTGGACTGCCGTGAACGGCACGACCGTTCTTAGCGTGTCGGTCGACCCATCCAATGCCATCACAGAGAGCAATGAGACCAACAACAACGCCAGCATAACCGTTGACATCAGCGGCACCCCTCCGGCGAATGTGCCTCCGGTTGCTGACGCGGGCTCTGACTTCATGTGCGCTGTGAACACCACTTGCAGCTTCGACGGAACCGGCAGCTCGGACTCTGACGGCACCATTGTCTCGTATGCCTGGAACTTCGGCGACACCAGCACTGGCACTGGCAACACGACCACACACACTTACACCAACACCGGCCTGTACACAGTGACCCTGAACGTCACAGACGATGACGGCGCAAGTGACACTGACACTGTTGTCGCAGCCATCTACAATGGAACCAGTTCCACTGCGGACCTCGCTGTGACCGGTACGGGAATCACGTTCAACAGCACCACACCAATCCAGGGTGACAGCGTCCTCGTGACCGCAACTGTCTGGAACCTGGGTGGCGTGGCCGCGACCACCGCGACCATGGTGCTTAGCGCGAACGGCACTGCGTTCCACACAGCGAACTACACTGTCGCGAACGCTTCGTCCACTGCCGTGACTGGCACCTGGACAGCTGTGAACGGCACCACAACCATTGGCATCACCGCAGACTCAACGAACGCGATAACAGAGAGCAATGAGGCGAACAACAACGCCACGACCACAATCACTGTGGGTGCGTTCTCGAACACGGCTCCGATAGCAATGCCTTTCACTGTCAGCTACCCCTCTGCGAACACGTGCTGGAACTCACCGTTCCAGTTCAATGACGGCGGCAGCTACGACCCCGACGGCACTATTGTCTCGTATGCCTGGAACTTCGGTGACACCGGCACTGCCACTGGCCCTGTCGTGACACACACTTATACATCCCCTGGCACGTACACCGTGACCCTGACTGTGACCGACAACCTCGGTGCCATTGGCACTTACATCGGCACTGCCACTGCTGACACCTGCAGCGGCGGCGGAGGCGGCGGCGGAGGCGGCGGTGGCGGAAGCCTCGGCAGCCCAATCGTCATAGAGCCCAACCCGCCTGTGCAGGATGAGGTAGGCGACCCGGTTGAGGACGAGTCCATCTTCATCGAGGCGCTCGTGACCTATGAGTTCAACGACTTCATTGTCACCCGCGACTACTCGTATGACGCTGACGGCAAGCAGACCACTTACACCCTGCGCATCGAGAACACTGCCACAGCTACAAGGGACATCATCATAACAGACCGCATGGTCGGCGGCTACTCACCGCTAACAGACGTTGGCATCAGCCCGTCGCCTGACAGCACTGAGGGCAACTCAGCTGTTTGGTCCACAACCCTGGAAGAGGGTGGCACTATGGTCGCCAGCTTCACCATCGACGGAAAGATTGGCTCCAGCCGCGTTAAGTCGCTTGGCGCACCGTCCATCGAGGTAACGGCTGAGGAAGAGCCTGTTGCCGCTGCACCCGTAGTTGAGCCAGAGGAAGAGGCAGACCCATCAGCAATGACCGGCCTCGTGACCTTTGCTGGTGAGAACATCTGGAACGGCCTGCTCGCAATGCTTCTGGTCATACTCCTGGTTGTCGTTACGGCGGTGGCCTGGGTACACATCGAGGAGCAGGGCTGGACCTTCGAGCTGGCCCGCTATTTCCCGAACGCTGTTGCGGACGAGGAAATCCCGAGCGCTTACGAGGAAGGAAATCTTTACTAAGGTGATTCCAAGTGAACAAAAAGCTTATCATCACCATTGCGGCTTTGCTGCTCTTGACCGCTAGTGTTTTGGCTAGCTGTGTGGAGCTGTCAGCCGACGACACTGTCATAGATGTGCCGCAGTACGAGATTCGCACCATGGACATCATGGTGCACCAATTGTGCCGCGGTGACGTGGGGCTATCCGTTGTTGGTGACTTCGCTTCGCTAAGCACTTCATCCATTGACTTGGCCCAAGGTGACAAGGGAGAGGTCAGCCTCATGCTGCACCCCGGTGCTGCAGAGCCCGGCATGTACGCCATCACTGTCCACAGCAATGACGACTCGCTCGCCCTTGCAGTGCGCGTGACTGAGAGCGATGCAGACCCGCTAATGCTCGTGTTCCCTGTTATCATGTCGGTTTCCGGCGATGAGCCCGTGGAGCTGAAGCTTGATATCAGGAACGGCGGCAAGAAGCAGCTCAACAACATAGTCGTGTTCCTTGAGGAGAACGACAACCGCACTTACCACGAGGAACTGCTCTCCCTGTCGCCCGGCGACAAGGAAACACTCACATTCGACCTCGGCGAGCGCGCTCGCGGCGAGTACAAGATAGAGGTAACTGCCCTGTCAGGCGACTTCATCAAGAAGCGCTTGCTCAACCTGGAGGTTGGCAATGAGGGTGGCCCCGCTTCGGTCAGCATCAGCGTGGACTCCTATCTCAAGGACGGCTATTCAATCACTTACCGCGTGAGGAACGAGGACTCTGTAACGCTGCAGAACCTTTTCGTCACCATTGAGGACGCTCCTCTTGGCTGGGATATCACGTCCCCCGCGCCTTTCGAGCTTGCTCCCGGTGAGTCTCATGATGTCGAGATACTGGTGACCCCCGAGGGGCACCCGGACACCAACGTCACTCTCGCCCTGTTCAAGAGCTCTGTGCTCTTGCGCGAGGACAGCGTTGAGCTCTCCCGCACCGTGCTGCACGGCACAGGCCTCATCACCTTCGGTGAGTCGCTTGGCTTCGGTCTGGCCCTGCTTGCCGCCTTCATCGCGACTTATGGCATCTACCTGAAGCGCGAGGAGATTGAGAGCGGTGAGTTCGCGCCTTGGGAGAACATCCTCGACAAGGTCCGCAAGATGATACCCTAATCTTTTTTACGGTCAGTCATGTGGGGACACCTCTAAGTAACTCCTTTTGGCTGGCCTGATTTTCCTACGCTGCTTAGCTTTGGCTCTTATGGGCTGAAGCGCTCAATTTTGTAGTAGGTGATGTCGCCTTCCTTGTCGACGACGGCGTAAATCATTTTTTTGCGCACGTTCTGCGCCAGCCTGACCTTTCCGGAGAAAGTGTGGAAGTCGCACTTGAACTCCTCTGGCACGACGTGTATCAGCCACATTGCGTGGCCTTCCCCGGGCTTTATGCCCCTGCCGTAAATGCGGTAGTGCGTCCCGAACTTGAACCCTGTCTTGACAATGAACCCGCGCCCCCTTACGTCCCGGAACACGATGTACTTTCGCGGGAAGTCCTTGTCCCTCTTCGAGAACTCCTTCATCAGGTCATCAAAGCCCAGCATATTGCCCTTGGTGTCCTCGACAGGGAAGTCCCTGCGCTTCTCTATGAGAAACAGGGTTTCCTCGGGCGAGAGCAGTACCTTGCCCTCCTTTTCCTCGCCGAACCCCTTTTCCTGGAGCTTTTTGGCTGTGGCCTCGTCATTGACCCATACCCTTCCGCGCGTAATCAGTGCCATGGCTAGTTTGAGTAAAGAGTCCTTTAAAAGGATTCCAGCGCTTTGAGGCTTTCGGCACTCAGCTTGCCCACGTGCTCCTTGGGGCAAAAGAGGTCCACGTGCGTGTAGTCAAGTTGCGCTTCCTTGAGCACGCGGCAGATAAGCGAGAGCTCGCCTATGGCGTAGTAGTCCCCGTCCTTTTTCATGGTGACCTTGACATCCCCGAAGAACGGCCGGGGGATGTGCATCATTACCTCACCCTCTGGAATGCCTGCGTCACGTGCAATCCTGTTCTCAATCTCACGCACGGTATCGCTGTCCAGGTCCCCAAGGTTCAGCCAGTTGCTGAACTCGCGCAAGGGCTTGCGGACAGCAAGCTTGTACAGCTTTCGGTTCATCAATCTGTCCGCAATTTCTGATGGATAGCCATCCATGCTCCTGAGCTCAAGCAGCGTCTGTGCGTCATCCCACTCGGAGAGCTTGTGGACATTCAGGCCTTGTTTGATTGCCTGCTCAACCGCGCGCTGTAGCATGAGGCTTGCGGACACTGCGGTGTGGTGCCCGTAGACACTTGTGAACATCATGAACCTTGACAGCAGCATGGACTCTGCTGAGCTTATCGCGCTGTGCTTGTAGACCACTTTGCCGTTCTCGATGCTTAGCATCCTGAGCAGCCGATCGGAATCAACAGTGTCATAAGAGACACCAGTGAACAGCGCATCCCTCATCAAGTAGTCCATGCGGTCCGCGCCCAAGGGGCCGTTGAGCACCTTGCCCTTTTCGCCGCCTTCCACATCGATGACTTCCTGCGGCGTATACCCATACTCCTCGAGCACGCTGTTGATGTTGCCGGACCGAATCTTGTTTGCGCCCATGTCCTCGTGGTCCTTGCCCGTGTGCCTTTCGACTATTGGCTCCAATGTATGCGAGAACGCCGAGTGCCCGACATCGTGCAACAGTGCAGCAATGCTCAGTAATTCCGCGTCCCTGCCGCTCCAGTTCTGGAAGAAGCTCGCGCGGTTCATTAAGTAGTAAACCCCAATGGAGTGCTCGAACCTCGTGTGGTTCGCGCTCGGGTATATCAGGTTGCAAAACGCGGTCTGAGTTATCCTCCGCAATCGCTGCATTTCGGGCGTGTCTATGAGTGCCTCAGCTACTGCTGTAAGCGGTATGTCCCCGTGAACACTGTCCTTCACCCACTTTGCCATGACTGCCTTATGACCATTACCCTTTAAATTCATAGGCTTCGAAAGAGACCGCATGGAACTCAATCCGTGGGCGACCGTTGACATCCAGGACTACGACGAGCTGTTTGAGAAGTTCGGCTTGGAGAAAATCAAGCTAATCCCGGAGCTCGAGAAGAACGTCCTCTTCCGCCGTGGGATAGTCATGGCCCACCGCGACCTCGACAAGTTCCTCGGCGCTGTCGCGAAAGGCAAGCCCGCCTCAATACTGACTGGCATCATGCCTTCGGGCCCGATGCACCTCGGCCACAAGATGGTCGTCGACCAGTGTGTGTTCTGGCAGGACAGCGGCGTGAAGACCCGCGTTCTCATCGCGGACATCGAGGCACGCCTCACGCGCAACGTGATGCCTCCAGACGCAAAGAGGGTTGCACTCGAAGAGTACCTCGCCAACTGGATTGCTTTGGGCTTGGACCACACGAAAACGGACTTGTACGCACAAAGCAACCGCAGCATTCCCTACTACGACCTGTCCGCAACGCTCTCCGGCCGCATCACGCTTGCGGAGATGAGCGCCATTTACGGCAGCCTCTCACCAGGCAAAATCACGAGCGCGATGATACAGGCGTCCGACATAATCCACGGCCAGCTGCCCGAGTACGACGGCAAGAGCAATGTCCTCGTGCCCGTTGGCTTTGACCAGGACCCTCACCTGCGCATGACGCGCGGGCTCGCTGAGAAGGAGGGCTTCATCAAGCCGTCAAGCACTTACCACCGCTTCATGACCGGCCTCGAAGGAGGCAAGATGAGCTCGTCAAGGCCCAACTCATTCATCTCACTCAACGATTCTGTTGATGTGGCGATGAAGAAGGCTGACCGCGTTCTCACAGGCGGCCGCGTGACCCTCGAAGAGCAGAAAAAGCTCGGGGGTGAGCCAGACAAGTGCGTCGTGTTTGAGCTTGAGACATTCCACTTCATGCCCGATGACAAGGAGCTCGCTGACCTGAAACAGAAGTGCCTCAAGGGTGAGATAATGTGCGGCGAGTGCAAGCAAATACTCAAGGATAGGCTGAAAAAGTTCCTCGAGAACCTCGCGGTAAAGAGGGAGAAAGCCAAGGACACTGTCGTGGGATTAGATGTGTTCAGATAAGTGGTACTCGGGTATCCTGAACACGCCAACAAGCACGCCGGAATCAATGAACCCGTGAGCATAAGCAATAGCTTCCAGCGCAGTGTCATACTCACCTTTTTCCGCGTAGTGCTTCGCGTCCTTAGTGTAGTCGTCCAGGAACTTCAGGAGCTTCGCGCCCTTTTCCTGATCAATGACCCCTATGTTCTTGGTGGCATCCTCAGTGATTTTGAGGCAGTACTCATACTTCTCCTTCGAGCTCACTTGAATGCCTCCAAAAAAGCCGTTTCCATGTCATGGAGCTCGCCCACAACAACAAGCGCGTGCATCGGGCCGCCAAACTCCTTGTCCATCAGGTCCTTTGCCTTGCCAAACACAATCCCCCTGTCCGGTGACCCAAGCCTCGAAGCCACGACCACTTCGCGCTCGGCGAACGCAGGGTCAATCTTGATAAGTGTCTCCAAGGCCTCGTTCGGCGTCATCTTCTTCTCAGGCCTTATGTCCAGGAGGAGCATCGTGTGCAAGCCGTGCTCGTCGTTCTCCTTGACCGCATCATAGAACGACGTGGGCTTGTAGTTCTCTTCCCAGTACACCACCGTGGCAGTGCGGCCGAATTTGTATAACTGTAACCCTGTCTCGGCGATGGCAGAGAACACGCTTGCGTTGTGCACAATCCTGACTTCAATGCCCTTCTCCCTCGCGCGTATGACCAAATCCGAGTGCGTCGTCGCGCTCAAGGGGTCACCGCCAATAAGCAGTGCGATGTCATTGTCTTTGGCCTCGTCCACGAAGTGCGCATTGCCCTCGACGTCCTCGCGCTTGAGCGGAATGACTTCTTTTCCCAGCGCCTTTTCGAGCTTCTGCAGGTCCGAGCCCATGAGCTGGCTGGTGTAATTCTCGATGTAAACCTTTGAGCACTCATTCGCTACGCTAACCGCATGCATAGTTAAATCTCGCTCGTTCCATAGTCCCAGGCCAATCAGGTATAGCATCAGTACTTTACTTCCTTGCGTATCCGCTGTATCTCTTTTTCCTCGAACCCGCGTCCGAGCAATTCCTTTTCAATGTGTTTGGCTAGGGTTTCCTTTTCGTTAAGCTCGTCTGCTATTGTGCATCCCGCGTAAAACCTTGAGCGTCCCACTCCTCTCTTGTTCTTGATGCTCTTAGCGCTCATCAGTCTCAAGGCACTTGCTTCCTCGCGCAACTCGAACTCAGCCCACCACTTGTCGATGATGCCTGGGTTATTGTACACGCGGGAATACACGTCTGATCCCTTGAGGCCTAATGCCTTGGCCGTGTCAAGAACATGCTTCTCGCTCATTCGTATCCCGCGGTCTTCTAGCTCAACGATGATGTCGGGAACGTATTTGGCGCCTTTCCATAGGGCCCTGGTGACTTCCTCTACGGCTTCCACCATGCGTTAGTTGACACAATCAGGATTTAAAAGCGTTACACTTTCAGGAAGACACGCACCGCATCGCGCGTTCCTGTGGCCAAACCGAGGGTTAGCACCACTATCTTCAGCAGCCACTCCCACCTGGGCTC
>JAUVIW010000049.1 GCA_030592525.1 archaeon | reverse complement strand
GAGAAGGAGTTCACGTCAAAAGGACCAGGGCAGTACTCACCCAAAAAACAGCCTGATGGGCAACTGTCCAATAACAAAGCAAAGAAAATGATAATGAAGGCCATGAAAACAGGCTCAAACTTCTTCGAATGGACACACCAAACCAAACAAGGAAAAGACTTCCCAGCAACCGTGTTGCTAACAAGGATGACAGTCGGCGGAAAAACATTCCTACAAGCCACAGTCAGAGACATCACAGAACAAAAAAACGTACAAAAAACGTTAGAGAAAAGCGAGGAAAAATTCAAGGGCATATTCACGGGTGCAACCGATGGTATCCTGGCAGCTGACCCTAAAACAAAAAAGTTCGTGTTTGCCAACCCCAAAATATGCCAAATAACAGGCTACCCCCTAACAGAACTGCTTAAGCTTAGCGTGACCAAAATTCACCCGAAAAAGGACTTATCATATGTGTTCAGCGAATTCAAAAAGCAGGCACAAGGAAAGATAGCTATTGCCAAGAACATCCCCATCCTACAAAAGAGCGGCAAAATCATTTACTGCGATGTCAACTCCAAATTAGTGACCATAGGGACAAACAGGTACATGCTAGGCTTTTTCAGGGACATCACAGAGCGTAAGGAGCTTGAGAAAAAGCTGGCGAAAAGTAACAAATCGCTCCGTAACCAAACAAGGGATATGGCGAACACAATCAAGAAGTTCGCGAAAGCGAACAAGACACTCGTCGCCAAGAACAAGAAGATAAAAACGCTCAAGAAACAACTGGCAGACTACTAGAGCAAGAGTGAGCGCTCGATAGCGTCCAACTCCTCAGGCCCAGATTCAATATCGCCTAATTGCCCCCAGCCGGCAGAGATGCGCTCGTACTCCTCAGGCGCTCCGGAGCCCACGACAACGAGCACAGCGTCACGCTCAGGCTTCAGCTTCAAGGCGTCCTTGACCTGCCTCGTGCCGCCCAGCCTTAAGAGCAGCTCAATGCTCTTATCACGGGAAATAGCGGTGTCCTGGGCAAAGGCTTTTAAATACTGGTGAACGGAACTAACCACGTGCCTAGGGCCGTAAACGCTTTCTAGCCTCACAAGCTGGACAGTGAGCCCGCTCTCCGGAAACTGCCATTGAGCAGGGAGGCGGACGGCGCCAAAGGCGTAAGGCGTTGAGTCAATCTCGCCTGAAATCATACTTCAACTTTGAACAAAGGTGTTTAAAAATGTCTGAGTCACACGGAAAAAGCAAGCGCACCAAGACCGGTGCAAAGCGCCACAAGCGCAACGACAAGATCCTCGCAGAGCTAGGGCGCGAAGCAAAGAACGTCGTTATAGGCGAGACCAAGAGCAAAACAATCGGGGCGCGCGGCAAGAACACTAAGCAAGTGCTCAAGAGCACTGACATGATAAACGTGCTCGACCCCAAGACAGGGAAAACCGCTAAAAGCAAGATTCTCACCGTGGTCGAGAACGACGCGAACAGGCACTACGTCAGGATGAACGTCCTCTCAAAGGGCGCCATTGTCAAAACAGAGCTCGGGGACGCGAAGATAACATCAAGACCCGGCCAGCACGGCGTTGTCAACGCGGTTTTGCTGTGAAGCGCATTGCCATCAGCAAGCGCGACGCAAAGCTACTTGGCTACCCAAAGGGCTCCCGCGCCGAGGAAGTGCGGTTCGAAAGCGCAACAGCATACCTCTGCGACGGCAAGCCATGGAAACTAAAAGTCCAAGAACAGCTCGTGCCATGGCTCACACAGGACAACGGCCTGAAGCGTGTCGTTATCGACATGGGCGCGGTGCCGTTCATAGCCAAGGGTGCTAACCTCATGGGACCGGGGATTGTGAAGCACGACTCCCCCCAGAAAGGGGAGCTGGTCTCAATCGTGGACGAGAAAAACCAAAAGCAGTTGGCCATAGGCATCGTAATCACGGACGGCATACAGCCACAAGGCAAAACCATCACGGTCCTGCACTACGCAGGGGACAGGTACTGGGAAGCCCTCAAAACGCTTCAATAAGAGAGTTACGCCCCAGTCCAGATTTGAGGGCCTTTTGTCAGAGGCTCAATGTCGAGCTCGTACAGGAAATCCCAACTGTCAATTTCATTGCTTAAGAATGCTTCAACATTTCCTGGTCCTGTACTGACTTTGACTATTTCACCATCCTCAAAATTACAGGTGATAACTAAATCCTCAACCTTTTCTGGATTTTGAACTTTGTTCAAAGCAACCCCAAAAATGTATGCCCAATTTGCATAAACGTCTTCAGGACTTTCTGAGAGCGCCTGCGTGTACCCTATGCTCACGCTTTTTTCCTGCACATCCACCTTTGTTACTGAAAAGCCGTTTTCTTCAAGCTCTTGCTTAATTGCTTCTCCGGGATTGCTCAAGTCGTCGTTTCCAATACCGTTTCCAATGCCATCCCCGCTAACATTTTCAATGCCGTCCCCACCAACGTTTCCGTCATCGGGTCCAACACAACCAGCTAAGAGCGCTACCGCCAAAACCAGCGCCAAAACAATGCTTTTCTTAACCATTTTTCCACTCCTAATTGAAGGGCCTCACATACTCTGTTCCAGGCGGGTTTGTTGCCCAAAGCAGGCCGTCCTCACCGTAGTAAACTCCCCCTGGCCTAACAAGGGCGTCTGCCATGTTTTCAAAGCCAGGATCTGCCGAATGGCAAGCGTGATTGTAAAAGAAATCCAGGCCCATGCTCTCCTCGCTATTGGCCTTCTTTCTTGCAGCTGTCCGTTCCATCCCGCCTTCCTCATACCATTCGCCCCTTGATGCCGCCAACTGGGTTTCAAGGCCGCCACTATCAAAGTCCTGGTCCTCTATCGCGGGCTCTCCTGAATGCCCAAAGTATGCCACGGCACCCGCATTGGGGTCAGCCACTGCGTCAAAAACATCCTTGTCCGAGCCCCTGAACACAAGCCGTACGTCATATCCAACATGCTGCATAAACGCCACCATGTACTGTACTTTTTTGTATGTCCAAACCATCTCCAGCTTGTTTGGGCTTAGGGTCTCGCTTATCACTACATACGCCTTCTTTCCGGTTCCCATGTCCCTGCTGAAGTCATCCACATCCAAACCCGTCCATTTCTTTATTTTCTGTTTGGTCTCCTCATCCAGCTCTGGAACTTCTGGCTTTTCCGGAGCCATTTCCTCTTTCTGGAACCTGTTCCTAACCTGGGCCTTTTCGGGGACCTGAATCTTTTCTGCCGATTTTCTCAGGCAGTTTCCATTAACACACTGGTATCCCTGCCCGTGTTCTGCAACACAATCCGAATCCACCCCACACTCTGCTTCAATAAAGCATTTTCCTTCCGAACAAAAGTATCCTTGGCCAAACCACCCAATGCATTCTTGGCTTGTGGTGCAGCTTGGCTCTTCCCAGCACTGGTTTTCAACACAAGCTTCGCCCCCCATGCAATCTGAATCGCTTTGGCATCCTGACTTACATTCCTGGAATCGCTTGAGCTTATCTTGAACAGCCTGCATCCACTCTGCATAGCAAGCAGTCTCTATGTTTCCCCTTGCCTCCATTTCCGCCAAGGTTTCATCTGAAGGCGGCTCTGTAGCACAAACTTTTGCAGCAACATTCGCTTTGTTTAATGCCAAAAGCCTTTCACGAATGTCATCTCTTTCCGCCTTACTGCAAAACCAGTCTTTTTGCTCAAGTCCCCTCAATCCGTTTTCGCAGTCCTGCAGTTCTGTCAGCGCGTTTGACCGGTCTTCTGCATAGACGCCCGCATTTCCCCAGCTTTGGACTGCGTTAGACACACTCATCAAAACAAGTATTGCGAGTACTGTTAAAATAAGCGCTTTTGATTTATTGGAATCCACTAATGCCACAACCCTTAGTATATTCCACAGCTATTTAAAGATTATCAAAAAAAACGGTTTGTGCGTGAATTGCCTCATTTCGCCCGTTCTTCCCAAGGCCCACAAGCAAACCAGGGTGATAGGATACGCGTTTGCCGAGAAAAACGCTTTTATATGGCTACCGCCTAATCCCAAAGGCGAGGCAATCCGAATGTACGACCTGATTATTGTGGGCGCTGGCCCCGGAGGATACACCGCAGGCATCTACGCAGCGCGCTTCAAGCTCAACACACTGCTGATAGGGAAAGTGCGCGGAGGCGAGCTCTCAAACGCACACCTGGTCGAAAACTGGCCGGGAGACGAAAGCATCAACGGCTACGACCTGATGGTGCGCATGTACGAGCACGCCAAGAAAACAGGTGTGGAAATAAAGGAAGAGACGGTCACGTGCATCAAGAAAACACCTGAGGGCTTTGTGGTGGAGAGCGAAACAGGAACGCAAGAGGCAAAAGCAGCCATACTCGCGACCGGCACGGAAAAGCGCAAGCTCAACGTGCCCGGAGAAAAAGAGTTCCTGGGCAAGGGCGTGTCCTACTGCGCCTCGTGCGACGGCGCGTTTTTCAAGGACAAGGTGGTGAGCGTTGTCGGAGGCAGCGACGCTGCCGCAACAGAGGCGCTGCTGCTCGCAAACATATGCAAGAAGGTGTACATACTCTACCGCAAGGCAGAGATACGCGCGGAACCGATAACAAAGGAGCGCGTAGCGAAGACAGAGAACATCGAGATAATCCCCAACGTCAATGTCAAGGAAATCAAGGGCGACAAGATGGTCACCGGTGTCCTGCTGGACAACGGCCAAGAAGTAGAGATGAGCGCAGTGTTCATTGAGATAGGTGGCACACCGGTCAGCGTGTTCTGCAAGGGCCTGGGACTGGAACTGAATGACAAGGGAGAGATAGCTGTTAACGAGAAAAGCGAGACCAACGTGCCTGGCGTGTACGCAGCGGGCGACGTGACCGACGGCCCATACAAGCAGGCGATTACCGCGGCAGCACAAGGCGCAAAAGCAGCGGTGTTCGCATTCTCGTACATCAAAAAAGGAGGCAAGTAAAATGGCAAACCCAATCGTAGTTATAGAGACAAGCAAAGGCATTATGAAAGCGGAGATATTCCAGGACAACGCACCCATCACAGCGGAGAACTTCCTGAAGCTCGTCCGCAAGGGGTTCTACAACAACCTGATGTTCCACCGCGTGATAAAAGACTTCATGATACAGGGCGGTGACCCGAAAGGCGACGGCACCGGAGGGCCGGGGTACAGCATCAAGGACGAATTTTCGCCTGAACTGGTGCACAACTCCAAAGGCATTTTGTCAATGGCAAACTCGGGCCCGGACACGGGCGGCTCGCAGTTCTTCATTATACTGGCCCCGACGCCGCACCTGAACAACAAGCACGCTGTTTTCGGGAAAGTAGTTGAGGGCATTGATGTGCTGGACGCGATTGGCGCGGTGCAGACGAGCGCGAACGACGCGCCGCTCGTGCCTGTGGTAATGACCAAGGTTTCTGTGGAGGGTGAGTGAAAAATGGTTACTGAAACAGGTGCAATAGAGGCATTGGACCACGGGCTCCAGCAGGAAAATCAGGCACGCGCTGATTACGAGTACATGGCTGCGCGCGTTGATGACGCGGAGCTGCAGTCAATGTTCATGAAGATTGCCAAGGATGAGATACGCCATGCGAAAATGGTGCGCGGGCTGATGGGAGACTTGCTTGGCGAGCCGTTCACTGAGCACGAGTACAAGCCAACAGACCCAGGGCACAGCGCGGCTACGCCAGAGGAAATCAAGCAGTTCCTTAAGGAGCATATACTTTTCGAGCGCAATATCGAGAAGGAATACTCTGATTTTCTTATCAGGGGCCACGTGAAAGACGATGTGCGCAGTGTGGTTGACGTCCTCTCGAACGAGAGCGAGGTCCACGCGCAGATGCTTGAGGGCGCGCTCAGCGGGCTTTCTTAGGCCGGCCGCGCTTCTTGAAATAGAGGTGGCTACGCGCCCTGATGCCCTTGCGCTCCACACGGCCGTCATTATGTAGCGCTTGCAGGAACTCACCAGCGTACGAACGGGATATGCTCATTTTTTTGCCGAGTTCAGTTGCTGTGATACCCCTGCTCGTTATGAATGGCAGCGCTTTCTCGTGCTTTTTCACGTCGGGCGGCGCGTCCTCAGCCTTGTAATAAGTGTAAGTGAAGCCGTGCTTCCTTCTGGCCACGAAACCATTCTCCAACATTATGCGAAGATGCCTTTGCATGGTCTCTTTCCTTATGGAAAATGGCTTGACAATCTCTTTGACTGTAATCCCCTCTTTCGGTATTTTCTCCCAGATGTGGAGCTGGAAGCCCACAGGCGGCAAGTGCTCTTCAGACTTTAGCTCGGGCATGGTACGGTAAACATGAGGCACTATCCACGCACATTTCTTCTGGAGCGTGCCGTCATCAAGCAGCTGCTTCACACGATAATGCAGAAGCGCATAATCCTCGTACACATGATTCGTTGACATCAAGACCGCAAGCTTCGCGACCTGATAAGGTGATTGGGGCTTAACCTTATCGAACAAGCGCGACAGGTGCCTTATTGATACTTCCACCGGATATGACGCACCCGTATCCGCTTCGGTCGGGTGCCCGGTTGCAGAAACCCCTTCCTTCTTAAACATTTTAACCAAGAAGTTCATGCGGTCCTTTGAGCGAGTGAACACTCGCATCACCCGTTCAGAATACTTGCGGGTCTTACGTTTAGAAAAGAAAGGCGAAGCCAGTGAATCAAAAGTGACTTGCAGTGCCGCGCGCCGGAACTCGGGGACTTCAAGCAATTCCTTGCGCACGCTTCGAGGAAACTTGTCTGTGTAGCCGAGTTCCTTCATCAGCAAGGATGATAGCGTCTTCGAAGTTATCAGCGTGAGAAGCGAGTTGCGGCGATAGCCATGGATTACGTCAGAGACGTACTCAACTCTTGGCACTTTTCCGGACAGCTGTTCGATTATGCCACCGATGTTTTTGATGAAGTACTGTGAGTTTGATACTTCCTTCGATCTGAGCTGCAAGGAAAATATTCCTGGCTTTTTCTTGTCCTCTGTCAGGTTACCAAAGAACTCGACTGCCGCAACAAGCCTCGCGACGTGAGGGTGGCCGATGCGTGTCTTCGGATGGCTCTTGACAGGCAAGTTAACGAACGAAGCCTCTGCCGGGCCCGAGCGCACGTTCTTCCATTCACCTCTTGGCTGGAGTTCTGCTACCTTCGTGCCCCGTACATTCCCAACTTGTTTCATCGGTGTCTTCATCAGGCCATGCCCCTCAAGGAACTTATGTGCCGGACTCATGTTTGGTGCGAAGTAACGGTATTTCTTCCTGTCTAGCACGCGCGCGATT
The DNA here is from genome assembly GCA_030592525.1 of archaeon. Lineage (GTDB taxonomy): Archaea > B1Sed10-29 > B1Sed10-29 > WALL01 > WALL01 > JAUVIW01. The sequence goes on along the minus strand of JAUVIW010000049.1, from coordinate 101 downwards.
CCCACAGCAGTGTGGTTGAGAGTGACGCTGCCCTCAGCCTCGACCGCAGCAACAAAATCAGCAGCCTTATGCATTAGCTGGGCGCGCTCTGACATAGTGAG
>JAUVIW010000116.1 GCA_030592525.1 archaeon | reverse complement strand
TCGCTCCACCAAAAACGCAGGCGAAGGGACGTGCGGGCGAACCAAGGAGGCCTTCCAGCGCCTCGAGTTCTTTCTGCATCAGGAGTCCAGCCACAGACGGCAGGTAGTGCGTAATGCCCTCCGTGGATGCGTGTGCGCGGTGGGCAGTGCCAAATGCATCGTTCACGTATACGTCTGCTAGAGCCGCAAGCTGCTTGGCGAATTCCGGGTCGTTCGCCTCCTCCTCGGCACGGAACCTGACGTTCTCAAGCAGGAGGACTTCCCCATCATGTAGCCTTGCCACAGCCCGTTCTGCCTCAGGGCCGACACAGTCCTCCACATATGCCACCGGTGTGTCGAGCAGCAGCGCAAGGCGGTCAGCGATGGGCTTCAGACGCAGCTCGTCGACCACCTTTCCCTTAGGACGTCCCAGATGTGATGCGAGCACCACGCGGGCTTTTCTCTCAGTCAAATAGCGAATCGTCGGCAGAGCAGCTCTTATGCGAGTGTCATCGCTGATTTCGTGGCCGCCGCCAAAGGGGACGTTGAAGTCCACTCTCACGAAGACCCGTTTGCCTGCGACAGCCAACTCTTTCACGGTATTCTTCATCTTCGGCCACAACCTCCTTGGGCATTATCTCCGGTAGCGTGGGGCAGGCGTGGGGCAACCGCGTATAGCGCAGCAATTGCACGATGTGTTCCTGGCAATGAACTGCGCCGAAAGGAGAGGTTCACCTGCGCCCATTCATTCATGCTTCAATCGCGGACGCGGTTGATACGCGAAATGGTAGCCATGGCAGGGCCGCGCTGTCAACAGTCGGCAATCCAACTTGCTTGAGTTCGACAGGTCACATATAATTAGCACTTCGCAGGCCCGAGTGCTAACCCCGGAGGTGACTGATGAACTGTACGGAATGCGGCAACGCGCTGCTTCTCGACCGCGTGATTTTTCGATGTTCCTGCGGAGCATACGTGCATGCGTATTGCGCCGACAAGCATATTGTCCATGCGCACCGCCCCGAATTCCAGGAGGGATTCGTCGACCTGAACGGTGACTTTCACTTGAAGAAGGAGCCTGTAGTCGTGGCAGAACTCCCGGATGAGGCCGAGGAAGAGTCACCGGAAGTTGTTGAGACGTCGCCCGACGGAGAGGAAGGCGAGAAGGTGGACGAGAAGGACGAAGATATCGCGACTGTCACCGAGACGCCTGCGGGTGGGGGCGAAGTGGAAGCCGGGTCATCCGAGTCTGAGAAGCCGGCTGCCTCGTCCGAGTGACGTGTTCCCCGTGCAGGAGGATGACAGGTGCCCATATACTCATACAGGTGCGACAAGTGTACGCACGAGTTCGAGATTAGACAGAGCTTCAAGGACAAGCCGCTGGCTTTGTGCCCTGAGTGCGGCGAAGAAGCCCGGCGGGTGTTCTGTCCGGTACCCATAGTGTTCAAAGGTCCCGGTTTCTATACGACGGACTCACGGCCGGCCAGCTCCGTGAAAGCGAGCGACAGCGGTGACTAGAGCTGCATTTGAGTGTGGCTCGGCTCGTGGTAGACTTTTCACAAGTCCCTGTAGCTCAGCAGGATAGAGCGGCTGCCTTCTAAGCAGCGGGTCGTGGGTTCGAATCCCTCCAGGGACGCTTGGCGATTAATTTGCGACCGTCCACGAGAGTTCACAAATCGTTCACAAAGACAGCTCTCGACAGCTTCATTGGCTCCCGAGCTTCCGGCAGAAGCCCCAAAGACCAAGAGCGACTGCCCTTGTGACGTGCAGCGCGGAGGTTCGTCACCGTATCTGACTCCAATCCGGTGTCTCTTCTCGTGGTCCCGTCACGTTCTCGTCCAACGCCCTGGAATGATACCTGGGCCCATGGGTATGCGGTTCCGTCGACTTTCTAGATGAGCCCCTCGAGCAAGGCGAATGAGCGCCAGCGAGATTCTTCGTTGGCGAGGTCGACTCGGCGTCGCAGCAGATGCTGGTTCCTGATACGCCGTCACGGTTGCATGAGCCGTGTGTCACGTTCGAATCTGCGCCTGAGGGAGTATTCCTCCACTGTTTACTTCGGCCATCCAGCGACGTTGTACCAAATGATGGGTAGAAGCGCCGTGGAGACTGCGGTGCCGCTGTGGGAACGTCTGCGTTCGTCCGCATGTTCAGTCAGCCGGACCAACCATCGGCGTCATTGCCATTTCGGCATTCAAGTGATTGAATGTAGTGAGAACTCTGACTCCTACTTTGAGAGCCGCGAGTGAGGAGTAGCAGTCAGTCGAGACAATTGGAGGTGCCAAATGGTGAACGAGGAAAGAGTTCCGGAAGAAAGGCAGCTTGCGAAGGTCGAGGACATGAGTCTGGACGACTCACAACTAGCGGAACAACTATATAGCAGCGCGGGGCTGAACCCGGTGGTTGAAGCAGGGCTGAAAGACTACGACAAGCACCTTCAAACCGAAGACAAGATGATTACCAAGGTGTTTGGCCCACGTGGGACTGACATCAAGGGCTATGGAGAGTCTGTGGCTAAGAGAGTTGCCATAGCAGTCTATGCCCTTCTGAACAGACAGTATGGTGGGCAGATGGGCGACCTCAGGTCGTACATACTGACACTGGAAGACGAACGCAACCAGGCAAACACGAGATACGATGAATTGATGGGGCGAGTGGTGGGGACACTGGGAGAGGAATACAAGGACCTGAGGACCGATTCCAACGCATTCATGGAGAAACTGACGACAGTACTCGGTGAAGATGCCAAACAGTCAAAGATTGACCAGGCAGCGCTCGCCGAGAGGCTGGCTGACATCGATGGTTTGAGGGAACAGGTCAAGACCCTGACGCAGGAAAAGGAACAGCAACAGGGGCGAATAGCCGAGCTGGATTCGAAGATAGGTAGCGTGGAATCCGAGAAGACGGCTTTGGCCGCTGAGCTCGCACGCTTGAAGGGAGTCCATAACGGACTCAATACAGCGGTGGACACACTGGCAACAACAATTCCTCACAAGGAGATAGGGGAAGGGTTGGGTGAGGAGTTGTATGCCTATGTACTCAAAGATTCGAAAGTCCCTCACG
>JAUVIW010000044.1 GCA_030592525.1 archaeon | reverse complement strand
GATGTGCGTGACTATTGACAGTGACTGTATGAGCCCGCCCTCGAGCCCGTTGCCACGCAGCATGGATATTGCCCCGCCGGTAAGAACTATCATTGCCGTCAGCAGCATCAAGGCGAGAAGCGCCTTCCTGAGCACATTACCGGTCGTGTCCACTTTGCCCATTAAGCAGAAGTAACTCACGTTCGGTTAAAAAGCCTTTGCCCTAAACCGCTTCCTCGTCCTTGGGGTCGTAGTGCGGAGAGCTAATCACAATGAACTCTAAGTCTGTGTCACCGGTGTTCTTGAGAACATGCTTCGTGCCTGGGGGGATATTGACGGCCGAACCATTGGACACAGGGAAATCCTTGCCACCCAAGCTCATTATTCCCTCGCCAGAAGTGAAGTAGTACTGCTCCTCGGTCACGAAGTGACGATGCTGCGTCATGGAGACGCCGGGCTTAACGCGCGCAAGCGCGAGGCCGGTGCGCTTAGCATCAGAATTCTTTTCAGTAAGCAGCTCGTAAAGTACGATGCCGTGATTCTCCTTCGGGTCGACATCCTTCAGATAAGTGACGCTCATGCTACTTACCACGCATAATAGCTATGACCCCGAGCACTTCCATGTACTCGACTTCCTGGCCAGCCTCTAATGGGAAGTCCGGCTTGTCCACCTCGAACGTCTCGTAAGTCGTCAGGTCCATGAGCTGGTACTTCTCGCCCATGTCCGCGATGACCTGGCCGTTGCGCTTGTCCACAATCGGCATCTCGCAGTTCGAGTCCACGGGCTTCATCAGCATCTTCTTTGCGCCGGTGAAAATGCCAACGGCAGTCACCTTCGCTTTAGCTGCACCGTGCTTCCCGGGCTTGCTGGTCTCAACATCCACAACCCTACACGGTATCTCATCAATAATCACGTACTTGCCCTTTTTCAAGTCCTTGACCTGGGCAATAACTTTTCCTGCCATACTTTAGCACCTCTTCCGCCGTAGTAAGGAGGCAATCAAATAAAAAGGTTGCAGTCGTTTTCCACCACAATGCACTTAGTGGACTGCCATTGCCATCTCGACAGCGAGAAGTTCAGTGAGGACCGCGAAGCAGTGATAGCCAGGAACAAGGAGCGCGTCAGCTTCATCGTGAACTCCGGTGTCGACCTCAGGAGCAACGCAGCGTCACTCGAGCTCGCCCAAGAGCACGAAGGCTTCATCCACGCGTCAATGGGCCTGTCACCCGCATTCGCCGGAAAGATGCCTGGCAAGGAGGTGGGTGCAGTGCTCGACCGCATCCGCGACCACGCCAAGGATATCGTCGCCGTTGGCGAGGTCGGCCTGGACTACCACTGGGAGCCCAATGCAAAAAGGCGCGAAAGGCAGCAAGAAGTATTCAAGCAGTTCATCGGCCTCGCAAGAGAGCTGCAAAAGCCCCTGGTCATCCATTGCCGCGACGCTGACGAGGACGTGTGGCGCATTGTCGAGAAGGACCCCCCCAAAACCGTGGTGTTCCACCACTTCTCCGCGCCCGAGGACTACGTGCCCCGGCTCGTGGATTCGGGCTTCTACGCCTCCATGAGCACCATAGCCTGCCTCTCCAAGCGCCACGCAAGATTAATAAAGCACCTGCCGCTAGAATATACGCTAACAGAGACAGATTCCCCGTACAATAGTCCTGTCCGGGGCGAGCGCAATGAGCCGTTCCATGTGGGCGACCTCGTAAAGTTGATTTCATCTATACGCGGCCTTGATGCCGACCATGTTTCCGATGCGGTCCACAAGAACGCAGTGCGCGTGTTCTCTGTTGGAAGGTGATTGTTATAGTACTAGAAGATTTGAGGCAGAAGCTAGGCCTCTCGAGGAAGCACAAGAAACTCGGCATCCTCGTAGACGGCCCCAACATACTACGCAAGGAATTTCACATCAACCTGACTGAGGTAAAGGGCGAGCTCACGAAGCACGGCACCATCAAGGTCGCCAAAGTGTTCCTGGACCAGTACGCTCCGGACAAGCTCATCGAGGCTGTGACGAACCAGGGGTTCGAGCCCGTGATAACGAGCACGGACGTCGACGTCGCAATGGCGGTCGAGGCAATGGAGCTCGTCTACAACCCCGCGATTGACGTGATTGCATTGATGACGCGCGACGCTGACTTCCAGCCCGTGCTCATGAAGGCAAAGGCGCGCGGGAAAGAGACGGTTGTCGTCGGCGTGGAGCCCGGATTCAGCACAGCGCTTAAGAACACTGCCGACGAAGTGATAATGGTCGAGACAATGGACGACTGATACGCATGAACATACCCCTTGGCACACCGTTCATTTCCGTGAAGGAGCTCACCACCGACGTGGTGGTGAAAGACATAGCCAACTTCATGGACGCGAAGCGCACGGGGTACTTTTGCATCATGACAAAAGGCAGCACAGGCATGGAGGAAGGCCTCCTGGTGGTGGAGAGCGGCAACATCGTCGGCGTCCACTACGAGTACCTTCGCTACGGCATGCAGTACACTGCGGGCGAGGCACTCAAGCGCGTCGCGAACTCGGTGTACGCCACGCACGGCGTGTATGACGCGTTCGAGCTCACCAACCAGCAGCTCGAGCTATTGAAGATATTCAACGAGGGCATCCTCCTCCTTGAATCAGTTCCGCTCCGCTCGTTCGAGGGCTCAATACCCGTGAAGTTTGCGCAGGAGTACGAGGATGCAATCGTCAAGGAGGCCACTAGCGAGCAGGACCGTACGGATGTCCTGAAGGACACCCGCATCGGTGACATCAAGGTCGATAACTATGACCAGCTCAAGCGTGATGTCGACCGCGGTGCGAAGAAGCCCGAGCTCGCCGACAAGGTGGCTGCCGAGATGAGCGCTTACCTGAGCGGCGCGCCGCCTGTTGAGGAGCCAAAGGAGCCGCTGCCACCTGATGAAGCGGTGATTTCGTCCACTCCACTGCCGCCTCCACCCCCCGACTTTAACAATAAAGATGTTCAAAAAGAGGGGGCGCCAGCGGGGAAGGGGCCCATTGACTTGGGGTCCTTGGATTCGCAGGCAGAAAAGCTGTTGAAGGACAAGAAAGGGGGCGACCAGTGAGATGCGCATCAAGCCATGGAACTTGAAGTGGGACATAGACAATGTTATCCGCAAGCTCACTGGCAAGAAGTCGCTTGAGAAGGAGCGCGAGGAGCGCATGAAATCTCTAAGAGAGCTAATGGTTCCCGGCAGCGTGCGTGTCATGCGGCCGTCAATGACCACGGGCTACTTGGAGAAGCTGGCCGAGGACTTCAGCCTGAGCTCGCTCACTCTTGAGAAGGCCAACGGCGGCAAAGTGGTTTCCAGCCTCGGTGACTCGAGCCCGAAGGCATCCGCATCCCTGTTCCAGTCTGTCGCGCAGGCTTTGCCGGACGCGCGCTACATGGTCGTGAGGGGCCAGGGCAAGACGCATGTCTTTTACCCGAACAACGGGCACATATTCGTTATTGAGACAGAGGGCACGCTCACCGGAGCTGAGCTCAGCGCCCTCGCTCGCAAAGTGGAGAAAGGGGTGAACAACACTTGACCCGCATAATAGCAGTTGTATCAGGCAAGGGCGGCGTTGGCAAGACGTCGGTGACCGCGAACCTTGGAATAGCCATGGCGCGCCTCGGCAAGAAGGTCATAATGGTTGACACGGACATGCAGATGGCTAACCTCGGCCTGGTCCTGGGCATGGAGGGCCGCCCAATCACGTTACAGGACGTATTGCTCGGCGAGGCGAGTGTGCAGGACGCTATTTACGATGTGCAGGCCGGAGCCAAAATGGTTCCGAGCGGGCTGTCCATCGAGAAGTTCAGGCGCGTTGACGAGGAAAAGCTCACGGGCATTATCCAGGAAATCGCGAAGCACGGCGAGATACTTCTCTTGGACACTGCCGCAGGCATCGGGAGCGATGTCCTCGCCACCCTATCCGCAGCGCAGGAAGTGCTCGTGGTCACTATGCCCGAGCCCATCGCCGTCGCGGACGCGCTCAAAGTAATACTCGTTGCTGAGAGGCGCTTGGGGATGGACATCCTCGGCGTCGTCGTTAACATGCAGAAGGGCATGAAGCAGGAGATGGGTGTGAAGGACATCCAGAAGACGCTTCAGACCGATGTGTTGGCCGTCATCCCGGAGGACCCCCAGCTGAGGGAGACTTCCCTGGACGGCAAGCCCGTTATCCTTGAGTACCCGACTGCTGATTCAGCTGTCGCGATGACGAATCTCGCGGCAAGGCTCTTGGGCGTGCCGGCTCCGATGCCCGTGGCAAAGAAGAAGTCCGGCCTGCTGGAAACAATCATGGGCTTCCTGAAGCGGAAGCCGAAGCCCACTCTAAAAGAGTTGGATGCAGACAAGAAAGCGATGCAAAAACCGGGTGTGAAGCAGTAACGCTTTTAAGCCCGCTATGAGAAACGAGTGCAGAGGTTTTTTTATGACTGTTGAGAGACCATTTGATTTTTTAAATAGTTCAGTAAACAAGACCGTATTGGTCAGGCTAAAAGGCAAGAGGGAGCTTCGCGGCAAGCTAATGGCCTTCGACGTCCACATGAACATCGTGCTGGAAGACGTCGAGGAGCTTGAGGACGACAAGGTCCTCAAGAAGATTGGCCCCATGCTGGTTCGCGGCGACAACATCGTTTTCGTCTCACCTTAAGCCGTTCTGTGGCTTCATTGTGGCGTAGCCACCGCAACGCTTATGAACACCCCTGTGACAATTTATCGGGTTACAGTGGGCCTGTAGCTCAGTTGGAAGAGTACTCCCTCGGCGATTTGTTTGGCGTTCGTCAAGAGCTGCCAATCAAACTGAATTGGGAGGAGTCGTGGGTTCAAATCCCACCTGGTCCACTATCTTTTTTTCCCCATCGGCTCAGGCAAAAACCTTGCCAAAATACCTTGAGGGTTATTCTTTATATAGTCCCTGAAGCCAAATGTTACCCTCGTGGGCCCATAGTCTAGCTGGTTAGGACGTATCCTTGACGTGGATAAGACCATGGGTTCGAGTCCCATTGGGCCCACCATAACAACCTTTTCTTGGACGCTCCCCTTCGGGTCGCTAAGAAAAGCTTGATTACCGTCGTCTGAACGACGGTAATGACCAAAAGAACCTACTTGCTTCGCTTGGGGTTGTGCTGTCATGAAACCGCTATCGAAAAAGGACTTGGAACTCGTCGAAGCCGTGAAGGCGTATGCAAAGGAGTTCAAGCCCAAGCACTGGCGCGGTGAGCATATCTCCAGCGTCTACGCAGCCGTGCGCACAGAGGACGGCTCCATCTTCGTCGGCCCGAACATCTACCAGCCCTATTCTGCGCCATCATCAATCTGCGCCGAGTACTCTGCAATCGCGCTCGCTTACGCTGCCGGCCACAAGAAAATAGTTACAACAGTGACGTTCAAGTACCGCTCCCCGAAGAACAAGGAGTTCTTCACTCCGTGCGGCAACTGCCGTGAGTTCCTAAGCATGTTCGGCAACCCGTGGATCATAGTGCCCAAGGGACGCGGCCTAAGGAAAGCCAAGCTCAGTGAAATGCTCCCGATGAGCACGCAGTGCTAAGCATACGTTTTCTTCAGGTACTCGACAAGCTTGTGCTTCAACAGCTTGCTCTTGCGGAACGTAATGACTTGGTCCATTATTTCCGGGGGCACCCAAACTTCCTTTTTCCCTTCGCGTTCCGCCTCTCCGCGCGTGACCTGCGGGGCCTCGAGCTCGAGACTGCCAGTCCAAACAAACAATGGGTTTTCCGCATCCTCATTCTCTTTAAGGCGCGTCTTGTAGTCGCGCCATAGGACATGCAGCTCATTTTTCGTCATAGGCAGTTCTTCTATGCCCTTATTTTCCTCATCCGTGAGCGTGATGCGTGCACCGACCTCTTCAATGGGAATCTTTTTCTTTGTGGGCTTGGTTGCCTGGATAATGAACTGCCCTCCGAACCCTCCGTAGAAGTGCGGCACGACTTCGTAGTCAATCCCCTCTTCCTTGAGGCGCTTGTGCAGCTTCTTCTTATCCAGGACGACGATAATCCCGTCTTTTCCGAAGCGGCCTGCGTACCTACCCGCACCGTTTATCATCAGGTATGCTTCTATTGGCTCGTCCAGCCAGTACCTTCCGCTCCTCTCGAACCGCGCTTCCCACTTCTTCTGTTCTTTGCGGCTCGTGAGCAGGCGGTTTCCACCCTCAAGGTCCCATAAGTATGTTTCTGCATCTTTGCTCTGCTTTTTCTTCACCTTGTTGAACACCACGTGCTTCTCGCGCACGCTTGTCCCCCGCAAGTACACTTTTTCGACTAGCTTGTTCAGTTCCGGTGCGCGCATCAGGCGGGTGCGCCTAAGAAATACTTTTGTTAGGAACTGCGGGATTGTTTTAGCCCGCTTGCGTAGCTTATGGCCACTGCTTTTTGCACGCTTGACTGGCATGATGCTATTACCCGCGCACAGAATAAAAAGCTCACACAAACTCCGTTTTCACGCCGAAGTCAGGCGCCCACTTCTCCGCCTTCTTGGGCATGACAACCGCGTCAACACCAAAGCGCTGTGCCAGCGAGCGCACTTTCTCAGCAAGGTCGCCCCACTCCTCCACAGCACGGAAGCTAACGCGCATCCCGTGGAAGAAGTCACGCATGTGGTCCATTGCCTCGCGCGTCTTCTTCAAGGACGCCTCGAGCTCACTGCCCTTCATGTTCGGGTCGATAACGTTCAAGGCGACTATCTCCCCGCTGCCCTTGAGGCAGGAAATCATGAATGCTTTTTCGCACTCGTCACCCGTCACTATGGGCACGAGTATCGTGCGGAAGCTATCCCCCCTCTCGGGCACGCCCGCGAGGCGGAGCTGGGCGCCTTCACGCGAGCGCGTAGGTTTCCCTTCGCTTTTCAATGATATCACCGCTCTCCCTTAGTACCTCTATCACCGCTTTCGCGAGCTTCTCGTTAAGCGAGCACTTGCCCACTATCTCCTTGAGTGTTAAGTCACCTTCTTCGAGGTATGCGATTATCCTGCTTCCTTCCCTGCTCACGATGTCGCTGGACACGAAATAGAACAGCTTGTCAAAGCTCCGGACAGCAACAACCCCGCCGCTCTTTATCGTGGGCTCCAATTCGGACAGCAGTGCCTCAGCCTCACCCTGTGACTGCACCACCCTGAACCCGGCGTCGCCAAGGGCGTTCGCCTTCTTTGGCCCCGGCTTTTTCTCGGGCTCGCTGAGCAGGACGTAGTAGTCGCGCGAGATGCTGTACACGCCATGGCCCTTGTACTTGCCCTCGTCATAGAACGAGATGGCTTTGCGCTTTACGAGCGCGCCGAGCACCTTTTGCTCCTCCTCGCTCAGGGACTTGCGCACGTTTTCCTTGGTGCGGTCCGCGAACTTGATGCCCGACAGCTTCCTTAGCAAGTCAATCTCTGTGTCGGCGATGCCCCGCTTCTTGAACGCGGCGAGCTCCTTGTTCAAGAGGTCGAAGTCCACGCTGTCTCCTTCGCGGAGCTCGAGCGCCTTGGCTATGTGCTCTGGCACGAGAACAGCCATGCTGCCGCCTTTTTTAAATACCTCGCTCATTCTAGGCAAGTTAAGCCCGGGCACCTATAAATAGCTATTCTGCCTTACACACCCTTAATGGACGCTAGGATGTGCGTGGAATGCAAGGGCACCAAGAAGCTCTGTGGCAGGCCGCAGTGCCCGAAGCTCGAGAAGGCCCGCGCACTGCAACTGATGAAGGGAACGATGAAGCGCGACTTGGACGGGGTGGCTCCAAACGT
>JAUVIW010000020.1 GCA_030592525.1 archaeon | reverse complement strand
TCCTTCACGACAACCTGGGCGCGCGTGACGTACGACATCTCGGACGCCACTTACGCGGGTGACACCCTGAGCCTGTGCGTTAACATGCCAAAGGGCCAAGAGGTTTATCTGGATTACTTGCGGGTGGTGGTGCTCTATTAGAAATGGCCAAGCAAACATAGTGCTTTTTCCTGTCCTCATGATACTCATACTCAGCGTGTGGGTGCTGAGCTTCAACCACATCACCAAGACATCTGACGAGCTGCACGAAGCCCTTTTGGACGTGAACTCACGGAACAAGGAGATGACGGACGCACACATCTCTGCAGATGCAATGCCCTCACCCATTGATGCGAATGGCGCCATCAGCAACGCTGGCATGGCCACCCTCACGAACCTCAAGCTTTACACCCTTTCGGGCAGCATTGTTGAGAATAACATTTCAAGCAATCTTGGCATGGACATGGTTGCGGAGTACTCCTTGGGCTCGGTGGAATACGGCGACCAGATGCTGCTCGTGAGCGACCAGGACTTCTGGGGCCTTGAGGTGGTCCCGATTGAGGCCCGGGAGGACGCCGTGCTCAACAACATTGTTGAGGGCTCGCAGGTCTCCATGGCCCAAATCTTCCAGACCCCGTACAACGCCCTTTTCCCGCTGGGCTCAAATAACGCAACGCTCAAGGAGGACGTTGCCGTGCAGAACGACAACAGGACTGTTGTCATGAGCAAGCAGGATGACCATGAGTACGAGTGGTATGTTGGCTCGTGCTCGCACTCGCCGTCCTCGCAGCTGGTAATCTGGGCCAGGCAGGTTGGTGACAAGGTGCCAAAGGCGATAATCCAGGCGTGGGATGGCCTGCAGTTCAACGACGCTTACACGTGTGAGTGGGCGTCCAACAGCTCTGTGCCGTGCCAGACCGAGAACCTCGCGGACGAGCTCTCGGAGGATGATGGCTGGATGAGGATACGCATCATCCCCGACCGTGCGACTGACTACGCCGAGTACGACTACGTCATCCTCGATGTCATTTGCATATTGTGATTGCGCGCCGGCAATAAGCTTTAAAAGCCCCTTGGGCACTAAAGGAACGCTTCTTTCTAGGAGGTGCCGTCAATGAAGTACTACCTCACAACCCCTTTGTACTACGTGAATGACAAGCCCCACATCGGGCATGCCTACACACAGGTAGCGACAGACGTGATGGCTCGGTGGAAGCGCCTTGAGGGCAACGACGTTTTTTTCCTCACGGGCACTGACGAGCACGGCCAGAAGATTGAGCGCACTGCCCAGGCAGCGGGCAAGGAGCCCAAGGCGTTCTGCGATTCCATAGTCCCTAAGTTCAAGGACGCGTGGAAAAAGCTGGACATCAGCTATGACCATTTCATCCGCACCACGGATCCCGAGCACGAGGAGCGCGTCCAGAGCGTCATGCAAACACTCTTTGAAAAGGGCGACATTTACAAGGGCACTTACGAGGGGTGGTACTGCACCCCGTGCGAAACTTATTGGACTGACCTCCAGCTGGAGGATGGCAAGTGTGCCTCCTGCGGCCGCGATGTTGAGAAGCTGAGCGAGGAGACCTACTACTTCCGCCTGAGTGCGTACCAGGACAGGCTCCTGAAGCTCTATGAGGAGAACCCCGGCTTCATCGCGCCGGACACGCGAAGAAACGAGGTCATCTCCCGCGTCAGCGAGGGCCTACGCGACCTGAGCGTTTCGCGCCTCAAGTCATCCTTGTCATGGGGCGTGCCGTTCCCTGTTGACGACAGGCACACCACGTATGTCTGGTTCGACGCGCTGCTGAACTACATCACCGGCGTGCAGTGGCCTGGCGGCGAGCGGTTCAAGTACTGGCCCGCCGACCTCCACATAATCGGCAAGGACATCCTCTGGTTCCACGCAGTCATCTGGCCAGCGATGCTCATGGCCCTTGGAGTAGAACTGCCGAAGCGCGTGTTCGCGCACGGCTTCTGGACCGTGGAAGGCGAGAAGATGTCGAAGAGCAAGGGCAACTTCCTTGACCCATTGGAGGCCATTGACAACTATGGCCTGGACGCGTTCCGCTACTTCCTTTTGCGCGAAGTGCCCTTTGGGCAGGACGGCGACTACAGCGAGAGCGCCTTGGCGCAGAGGAACAACACCGAGCTCGCCGACGCCGTGGGCAACCTGGTCATGCGCGTCGTCACCCTGCTCAACAAGTACACTGAAGGCAAAATCCCGCCGCGAGGAAAGCAGGAGCCTGGCGACGGCAATTTTATCCAATCGCTCAGCATTTATGAGCAGGCCAGCGCGAAGATGGAGAAGCAGGAGTTCGACAAGGCGCTTGACATCATCGTGGGCCTCGCGCGAAACACAAACAAGTATATCCAGGACACGAAGCCCTGGGTCCTCGCGAAAGAGGACACCGACCGCTTGAACGCGGTGCTCTACAACTCCGCGGAAGCCGTGCGCATCCTCGCAATTTACCTGGACGCATTCATCCCCGATTCCGCCGCAGGCATCCGCAAGCAGCTCAATGTAAAGCCCCAGCTCCTGAAGGGCGCGAAGTACGGCTTCTTTGAGGAGGGCCACGAGGTCGGCCAGGCAAAAGTATTGTTCAAGAAGCTCGAGGCAAAGCCGCGCCATGCCTTTGAGCGCGTTGACCTCCGCGCCGCGCGCATAGTGTCAGTCGAGGACCACCCTGAGGCTGACAAGCTCTACGTCCTCCGCGTGGACTTGGGCTCTGGGCAGCGCACCATTGTCGCGGGAATCAAGCCTTACTACGAGCCAGCCGAGCTGGAAGGCAAGACAGTCGCCATTGTCGCGAACCTCGAGCCGGCAAAGCTGCGTGGCATCCTCAGCGAGGGCATGCTCCTCGCAGCTGAAAAGGATGGCGTGGTCGGCCTGCTCTCTGTTGGCGCAGAGCCCGGAACACAAGTAATTGCCGAGGGCATCAGGCCGCGCGCAGCAAAGAAAATATCTTTCAAGAACTTCGGCAAGCTCAACATTTCTGTCAAGGGCGGCAAGGCTTTTGTCGACAGCCTCGCGCTTTCAGCCGGGGACAAGCCGGTCACCTGCGAGCGCGTGAAGGACGGCAAAGTCGAGTAAAGCGTTAAATACCCCTCCTGCCTTGCCTTACGCAATGTACATCAACATAGCTGACCTGAAGCCCAATGCCGCGCAGGTGCTCGGCCAGCCGGCCCTCATCATTTTCCTGCAGGGCTGCAACTACAAGTGCCCTTACTGCTATGTTTCAGAGTACCTGGACTCGGCCAAGGGCAAGAAGATTAACATCCAGGAAGTGGCCGCCTTAGTCCAGCAGAGCAAGGCCAAAGCCGTCTACATAACCGGCGGCGAGCCAACAGAGCAGGGCAAAGAGCTGAAAATGCTCTTGCGCTACCTCCGCCAGATGGGCGTGAAGATAAAGCTCCAGACCAACGGCTCGAACCCGGGTGTAATCGGCGAGCTGGTCACGATGAACCTCGTGGACCACTTGGCCATCGATGTCAAGGCGCCTTTCGAGGACAAGAAGCTATGGGACACCATGACCGGCGGCAAGGGCGACCCGCAAAAGGTCAAGGAGAGCATTGACATCGCCCAGCAGCAGGTGTTCGAGGGCATGCTCGAGGTAGTCTACCCCGTCGTCCCCGGAGTCAATGACAAGAAGGAGCACGTGGTTGCTGTCGCGAAGGCAGTGAACTACTGCGCATCCTTCCTAATTAGGGGGTTCGACAACACCAAGGCGTGCGTCAACCCCGAGTTCAATTCCAAAAAGCCGCCGAGCGACGCAAAGCTAACAGAGCTCGCTGACGCCGCGCGAGACAATTTGTACAGCGTGGACACCGTGCGCGTGCGCGCCCTGCAAGGGGAGGCAGTAATATGAAGCGACTGAAGAAGCTAACGAAAAACCACCACAAGGCTATTTGGAAGTGGGTGATTTTTCTCACCGGCGCGGTGGCGCTCGCGCTCATCTCACTCGTAATACTTTTCTCGCTGCTCGTTGCGTTCGAGTCCGTGGTTCCCAAGGTCGGCATCATTCCAATCAAGGGCGAGATTTACAGTGATTCCTCTGACTCCTACTTGGGCTACGACCCGGGCGCGCGTGATGTCATCGACCTGATAAAGGAGGCTGATGCCGACACGCAGGTCAGCGCGATTATGCTTGACATCAACAGCGGGGGCGGCTCTGTCGTAGCGAGCAAGGAGCTCGCGCACGCTGTCGCAGAGGCAGAGAAGCCAGTCGTTGCCTACATCGGTGAGGTTGGTGCCTCGGGAGCCTACCTGGTCGCCGCGTCCGCGGACTATGTTGTGTGCGACGGGGACTCCTTGACCGGAAGCATCGGCGTCGTCTCAGTGTTTCCTAACTACCGTGGCCTGATGAACATAACCGGTGTCAACATGACTGTCATGGCTTCGGGCGACATGAAGGCTGCCGGCAACCCTTACGAGGAGTTCACCCCCCAACAGGAGGCTTTGTACATGGCGCTTCTTTTGGAGGCGTTCGAGAGCTTCAAGGCTCAGATACAGGCTTATCGCCCACAGCTCACCGGCCTCGAAGAGCTTTCCGACGGCCGCGTCGTGAGTGGCCGCCAGGCACTGAACTATGGCCTGGTTGATGAGCTTGGCTCACGCTCGCTTGCGCTGCGCCGCGCTGCCGAGATGGGTGGCATCGAAGGCGAGCCTGAAGAGAAGATGTTCGTGACTTACGGCTCACCATTGTCCAGCATGTTCACTTCAATGGGCTACAACCTGGCCTCGGGCCTTAAGCGCGGGCTGACAGAGAGTGAGATGGAGCTGAGGGCATGAGGCAGAAGCTTTGGAACATGTGCAAGGCGTTCATCACCGGCTTCATCGTGGTGTCAGTCGTCCTTCTCGCACTCAACCTTCTTGCGCCGGTGATGGGCTTGGACTATGTTGTTGGCTGGGGCGAGACATTCACATTGGACAAGGGCATCGCGCCCGTCGTGCATGTGTCGTGGCTCATCCCCATCATCATCGGCCTCTTGTTTGCGCTGGTGCAGATGACCGAGGACTTCGAGACGTCGCTGGCCTATATGCACAAGAAGCTGTTCAAGAAAAAAAGCCACAAGCGCCTGTTCTCAATAGTGTGGCATGGCGTGTGGGGCTTCGCGCTCGGCTTCGTGATAAGCATGTTCCTTCTTGCTTTGCTTGTGGGCGCCCACGGCACTTACTCAATCCCGTTCGTGCTTGAGGTATCCGCCGCAGGCTCTTCTGTGACCGGAACGACCACTATCATCTCGCTCTTCACCTTTGTTGGCTTGGGCTACGGCGTGTGGAAGACCAGCAAATGATGCCCGCCTCGGCAACCCGCGCACCAACCCTTTTTATTCAGCTGTGCGCATAACCTCCCTTGCGAGGTGTTTCCGGATATTTGACATAAACCGCTTGTCCTACTGTGTGCGCTACCCCTTTTCCTCGCGCACCAAGGACATGGTCAAGCTCCTGAAGTTCGATTTGGAAAGCCCTGACCCCCTGGTGGTTGAGCGCGCCAAGCAGAGGGTCATCGATGGTGTCGAGCGCAACTTAGTCGAGCCCGAGACCCAGAGCAGGAACGACAAGATACTAATCCGCGAAATGCTAGCATTCCCCCTCGCGAAAATCCTGGCGTCATTGTCGGGCGACTCCTTTGTGAAGCGCCGCTATGCCCGCGCAGAGGCAAACGCCTTGCGCAGGTTCCTGGAGAAGGAGCCGCAGTTCGCTTCGCAATTGTCAGCCGACCTTGGTGTCCCAATTACTGAGGGCTTTGTGCCGTTCGTTGCTTATGCCAACGCGGCACCCGAGCAGTACAAGCTCGTGAACGCCGAGCTCGACTCCGGAAGGGTACGCTTGCGCAGGCAGGAAACATTGGTTGAGTTCGTCGCCGAGCTTTTCCGCCAGCGCATTGAGGAAGACATTGCCAAGCCCATGAAGGTCCCAAAGCGCTACACAAGCATCGCCGCAGAGATTAAGGGCGAAGTGAACCGTGACAAGGCTTATTCATCTGTCAAGGAGATGAACCTTGGCCCGGTCACCACAAGCGAGTTCCCACCATGCATCACGGCCTTGATTGAATTGGCGCAGTCCGGCGCCCCGATGGCGCACCAGCCCCGCTTCACCTTGTCAACATTCCTAATCAACGCCAACATGCCCATTGACCCAATCATCGAGATCTTTCGCCCAACCCCGAACTTCAACGAGAACAAGACCCGCTACTACATCGAGTACTCAATGGGCAAGAAGGGCTCAGGCACGAAGTACTCCGCACCCTCGTGCGAGAAGATGAAGTTCTATGGCACCTGTGTCAACCCGGATGCCTTGTGCGGCCGCATCAAGCACCCGCTCTCATACTACATCGTGAAGATGCGCAGCAAGAAGCAGGCGGGTGATAAGAGTGGAGCCTAGCAAGGAGTACCTTCGCCGCAAGCTAAGTGAGTACTATGACAAGCACTCTGTGTTAGCCCCGCCGCGCATTGACCAGCGCGAGTTCGGCGCGGGCTCTGACAAGAAGATTGACTTCCGCCACCTCGCGTTCCGCGATGAGAACACCATGAACACTTACATCCGAACAAGCGTTCCCCTCTACATCTCTTACTCCGCCGGCTACTACGAGTTCCCGGACAAGCGCCCGATGGCCAGGAAGAACTGGCAGAGCGCCGACCTCATTTTTGACCTGGATGCGGACGAGTACGAGACCTCCTGCGACCACGATGCATCCATGGTGTGTGACATCTGCATGTCCCGGGTTACTGAGGAGGCCGTGCGCCTGGTGGAGGACTTCCTAATCCCGGATTTCGGCTTCTCAAAAGGCGAAATCATCTCCGTGTTCTCCGGGAACCGCGGCTACCACCTGCACATCCGCCGCGAGGACGCGCAGCAGCTGTCGCAGCAGGGCCGGAAGGAACTGTTGGACTACCTGTCGTCACGCGGCCTTGAGCCCAATGCCCTTGGCTTCCGCATGGAGGGCCACTTGCGCGGGCCATCGACAGCGGAGAAGGGGTGGGGCGGCAAGATTGCCCGCCACTTATCCAAACTTATTGCGGGCGGCGACGCCAAAGAGCTTGCAAAAAAGGCGGGCGTCGGCCTGCCATCAGCCAAAAGGATAATAGCTAATAAACATGAAGTGATTAACGGGTTAGAGCAGGGGCACTGGGACAAAGTGAATGTTCGGCGCGACTCGTGGGAGCGCGCGTTCAAGCATGTTGCCGCTTCGCTCTCGGTCAAGGTGGACCAAGGCGTCACGATGGACGTCTCCCGCCTTATCCGCTTGCCAACGAGCATCCATGGCGGCACGGGATTCGTCGCGTGCTATATCCGGAACCTCGGGAAGTTCGACCCCCTGAAGGACCCGATTGTTTTGGGCACCAGCGTGGAGCGCGTGAAGGGCCTGAAGGACATGGACGTAAGGCTCGGCGACGAGACAATCGAGTTCCGTGCTGGCAAGGAAATGGACCTGCCTGAGTACGCAGCGTATTACGGCTGCGCCAAAGGATTGTGTGTGGTAGAATGACTATGAACTATGAGCGTGTCCGGGAGCTCCAGAGGAAGGAGCGCAATGTGTCAAACATAGTGGAGCTCGATGACACTTTTTATTCCGAGCTCGCTGGCTTTGTGAAGGACTCGACCGAGGACCAGATGCAGACGAACTCCGCAGACGCCTTCAGGGAGCTGGAGAACGTGATGCGCCTGTCCAGGGACCTTTTTGACAAGAGGGAGCAAAAAATCCTTTTGCGCGCCATGAGGAGCGTGCGCACAGGTGAGCTGGATGACTCCCACATGACTCCGGAGGAGAAGAGGCTGTATTGCGACCTATGCTCCAACCTGAACACCCACAGGTCCTTTTTCAACAAGGTGCTCTTGGGGGACTACACAGAGAATAACGGCGGCACCTGTGCCGAGGAGCAGGAAACGCTTATAAAGGAAAGGTCTCCAAACATAACCCTTGCCCGCGTACGCAAGGCTGTGCCTCGTTTTGTCGGTTCCGACTCCAACGAATACGGCCCGTTCGCGGCTGGCGACGTTATCAAGCTCCCAAAGAAGGAAGCTGATTTCCTGTCGCAGCAAAACCTCGTAGAGATTTTATAAGGTGATTCAGGATGAAGATGCCTGACAAAAAGAAAGCTTATTGCCCCAAGTGCAAAAAATCAACTGAGCACAAGCTCAAAATGTACAAAAAGGGTAAGACCCGCTCAATGGCTAGAGGCCAGGCTCGCCACGAGCGCAAGGGCAAGGGCTACACCAGCAAGGTTGCCGGCAAAGTTACTGTTTACAAGCAGGCCAAGCACCAGACCGTGATGATGGAGTGCATGAAGTGCAAGCACAAGCACCCAAAGACCATCGGCCCACGGACCAAGAAATTGCTTGAGCTAACAAAGACGTGATGCATAATGGAAGGACCTAAAACTAATTTCCTAGAAGTGGAGTGTGAGTGCGGAGCGAAGCAGAAAGTGTTCTCTAACGCGGCCTCGGTCGTGAAGTGCACTGCCTGTGGAAACGTTCTCGCAGAGCCAAGGGGCGGCAAGGCCGTCATCAAAGGGAAGATTGTGAAAAAGCTATGAATGAAAATTATCCCTCCCGCGGCGAGCTAGTGGTTTGCAAGGTAACAAACCTGAAGAGCTACGGCGCGTTTGTCAACCTCATAGAGTATGACAAGGAAGGCTTCATTCACGTCAGCAACATCGCATCCGGATGGGTCAAGAACATTCGCTCCCATGTCAGCCAAGGGCAAATACGCGTGGCACTCGTTGTCAACGTCGACAGGGAAAAGCACTTGATTGACGTCTCGTTCAGGAAAGTCACGCCCAACCAGGAGAAGCGCAAGCTCAGCGAATGGAAGCGGGCAAAGCGCGCCGAGAAATTGTTCGAGCGCGTATGCCAGAAGATAGACGCCCCGTTCGAGGAGTACCTGGATAAGTACGGCTCAGAAATCATCAAGGAGCACGGCGACCTGTACTCTGGCTTTGAGGCGGCTAGCCTCGAGGGCACGGACGCATTCAAGGGCATCAAGATGCCCAAGGGCCTGTGCGATGCGCTCACTTTGGCGTGTGAGGAAAGCATCACCGTGCCAATGGTGTCCATCAAGGGCAAGCTCCTTTTGACATCCTACCTGCCTGACGGCATTGACACAATCCGCAAGGCAACAAAAGGCGTGTCAAGCGAGGTGGTCCAGATAGCTTACATTTCAGCGCCGGAATACGCCCTCAAGGTAGAGGCGCACGATTACGAGGAAGCTGAAAAAGCCCTTGAGTCCACCCTCACCACTCTTGAGGAGGCTTTGGGTGAAGAGGGTGAAGTCAAGTTCGAGAGGTCTTGAATGAAGCGCCTTCGCAAGTGTTCGGTGTGCGGCGAGTACACAATGCACCAGGAGCACTGCGGCGCAGCAACGATAACTTCTTATCCTCCGAAGTACTCTCCTGAAGACAAGTACGCCGAGCAAAGGCGCAAGGCAAAAGGTGGTTCCAAGTGAAAGAAACTGAATTCGTTATCGAACACGAAGTGAAGCTCAACAAGCCCATACTGATTGAGGGCCTCCCTGGCCTCGGCTTGGTGGGCAAGATTGCCGCTGACCACCTGCTAAGCGAGCTAAAAGCCAAAAAGCTCGGCACCCTTTACTCACCTTTCTTCCCGCCACAAGTCGTCATCAAGAAGGGCGGCCTCGTGGACATGATGAAGAACGAGTTCTACTACTGGCAAGCAGAAAAAGACACTCAATCTGATTTGCTGTTCATCGTCGGTGACCACCAAGGCACTAATGCCGAATCGCACTATGACTTGTGCAACAAAATACTCGAAGTAGCCGAGCTATACAACACAAAGCTCATTTACACTTTGGGTGGCTACGGCACAGGCTCTTTGTCACGCAGCCCTAAGGTGTTCGGCGCTGTCAACAGCAAGACACTCATCAAGCCCCTGAAATCAGTGGGCGTCTCTTTCGAAAAGAGCGGCGGCGCAATCGTTGGCGCCGCAGGCCTCTTGCTCGGCCAGGGCAAGCTCCAGGGCATTAAGGGCGCGTGCCTCATGGGCGAGACGCACGGCCAGATTATCGATGCGCGCTCCGCCAAAGCCGTGCTCGAAGTCATCCAGAAGCTATTGCACGTGGACATTTCTTTGTCGCAGCTGGAGTCCCGCGCGAAGAAGACCGAGAAGATGATTGAGCAGGTGCGCAAGCAGGAAGAGGAACAGGCTCCGATGCCACCGGCATCGCTTGAGGGCCCGACTTACATCAGGTGATGGCGTGCGCTTTTTTGCGGACCTGCATGTTCACGGCCCTTTTTCAAGAGGCACTAGCAAGGCACTGTCAATCCCGAAGCTCGAGCAGTACGCACGCATCAAGGGCATTGGCGTCATGGGCACCGGCGACTTCACCCACCCCACTTGGCTTGAGCAGCTTAAGGCATCATTGTCCGGTGAGGGCGTGCTGCGCACTGAGTCTGGCTTCCCTTTCATCCTGTCAACAGAGCTCTCAAGCATCTTCACTGACAAGGGCCGCACGCGAAAAATCCATCACGTGATCCTTGCGCCGAGCTTTGATGCTGTTGACGGCATTCGCGATGCCTTGCTCAAGCTCGGCCGCCTTGACTACGACGGCCGCCCAATCTTCAAGCTCTCTTGCCCCGAGGTCATCGACCTTGTCATGGGTGTTGACAAGCAGTGCGAAGTAATTCCCGC
This sequence comes from archaeon, assembly GCA_030592525.1. Classification (GTDB taxonomy): domain Archaea; phylum B1Sed10-29; class B1Sed10-29; order WALL01; family WALL01; genus JAUVIW01. The sequence goes on along the minus strand of JAUVIW010000020.1, from coordinate 1,739 downwards.
GCACATCTGGACCCCGTGGTTTGCCCTCTTCGGCAGCAATTCTGGCTACGATTCCTTGAAAGACGCTTACGAAGACACCCTCAAGCACATCCATGCCTACGAGACGGGCCTGTCGAGCGACCCGCCGATGAACTGGCGCGTCTCCCAGCTCGACAAACTGACAACACTGTCCTTCAGTGACCTTCACTCGTTTTGGCCGTGGCGCATCGGCCGCGAGGCCACGATTTTCGACTGCGACCTTACTTACGACGCCATGCTGTCAGCAATCCGCAACAACACTGTCGCCGGCACCATCGAAGTCGACCCATCATACGGCAAGTACCACTTGGACGGCCACCGCGCGTGCGACGTGTGCTTTGAGCCCTCGGAGACAAGGGAGCACAATGGCAAGTGCCCCAAATGCGGGCGCCCCCTGACAATCGGCGTGCTGAACCGCGTTGAGGAGCTCGCTGACCGCGAGGAAGGCTACCACCTGCCGAACGCCAAGCCATTCCACACCCTGATGCCCTTGTCAGAGCTTATCTCCCATGTCTTTGGCATGGGCATCGCGACCCGCGCAACGTGGAAAGAATATGATTCCCTTGTCCGTGGCTCAAGCGAGTACGCTGTTTTGATGGAGCTGCCTCGCGAAGAGCTTGAGAAGCGCACCCACGTGAGAATCGCCGATGAAATAATCAAGAGCCGCGAGCACGCAATCAAGGTGAAGCCGGGGTACGACGGCGTGTACGGCGAGCCCGAGATACAGCCAATGCAAAAGAAACTAGGTGATTGGTCATGATTGAAGAAAAGAAAGTTAACTTTGGTGGTTTGAGTGGTGTGATGCACACCCCTGAACAGTACAAAGGCACAATCATTTTAGCACATGGCCTCGGGTCTGACATGGTGGGCAAGAGCGGGATGACACCGGTAATCGCTGACTTGTTCGCGAAGCAAGGATTCCGCGTCTTGCGCTTTGACTTCACCGGGTGTGGCAAGTCCAGGGGTGATTTCCACAAGGACTTCTGTTTGACACAAGCAATTAAAGACCTCAATTCAGCAATTGATTTTGCTGGCGAGGACGTAGGCTTGTTTGGTATAAGCCACGGTGGCCTTGCCTCTATTTTTGCTGCTTCGAATAACCCTAAAGTGAAATGTTTGGTGACACAGGCTGCTGTGAGCAAGCCTAGCCATTACCACGAAGGCTATGTGGGCAGAGAGTACCGCGCGGGAAAGATTTCAGAGAATTTTGTTAAGGACCATAACTCATACGATGCCACTGAAGCAATCAAGAACTTACCCCCCCTCCTAGCTGTGCACGGAACAGCAGATGAGACTGTTGGCATGGATGAGGCAGACCACCTGTTCAACAATGCACCCGAGCCAAAGAAGCAGCTGTTAGTCCCTGGCGCCGGCCACTCAATCCCTTATGCTTCTGAGGAAAGCCCTATCTTCAAGGATATGGTCACATGGTTTAAAACATACTTGTAGGCGTTCGGCGCGTGGGCATAAACTTATAAACCCAGTTAATCCAATTTAATTATGCGATACTCGCTGCTTTTCGTAATACTGATGCTTGCGCTTGGTGCCGCACAGTTCTCATCATTGGGCTCATTCGGCTTTTCTTCATCAACAACAGTGCCGCCTGCCATTGTTGGCTCAAAGACAGTCACGTTATGCAGCTTGGTCACGTACCGCTTCTCGCCGGCGCCCTCCGGCGCGACTTTCGGGCTCAAGTCCACAAACATTCAAGCGGGAACAAC
>JAUVIW010000099.1 GCA_030592525.1 archaeon | reverse complement strand
TGATTGGGTAGCCCTCGGCCGCGCCGCGGGCATGAGCGGCACAAAGGCAGGCACACACAGCATGACTGTCATAATCTCCAGCTTCCTGCGTGAGGACCCTGCCGGAACCGCCAAGATGTCCATCGCCGCGTTCTACAATCACCCGGACACTGTCGGCAAGCCGCCGTTCTACTTTAGCAAGTTGGCAAGGAATTCCGAGAAGCCTATCTCCGCACCGCACGCAAGCTTATTGGAGGCAATGGGTGTAATCAAGACCAGGTTCACCACCAACAAAAAAATCATTGAGAGCGTGGACCGTGATTTGATGAAGGCCATATGGCCAGGCATTGATGAATTCCATCTCGCTGAGCCCTCAAAAAAGTATAGGTGGGACAAGCCCCGCAAGGAGGCAGAGCCGCTTAAGCCCGCGGTCGTGCACATCCTGCAAAAGAAGGGGATCAACAAGCCGTTCCACAAGCTCACCATGGCAGAGCTGGAGAAAGTAAACACCGCCGAGCTGCGTGCCGTTGGCTTCACCCCCAATTCCCAGACCCTGAACGGCCTGAGGAAACGGCACAGGGTGGAGCTCGAGAAGCCGGAGCCCTACAAGTACCATGGCTTAATCGAAAAGGAGTTGGGCAAGGACTGGTTTGACATCAGCTGGGAAGAGCTGACCTCGGAAAACGTGAAGTCAGTTCCCTCAAAACGCCTGGGCTTCATGAAGCTACACAAGAAAACAGAAGAGGAATGGGAGCCCAAGTAGGCACAGCCTTTTATTTCCCAACCCTTTCTCTTTTACCATGGTTTGGATATTGGCTACTTTGTTCATCCTTGGCATGCTGGGCCTCGGCTTCGCGGTGTACTTTCTCCTTAACCCCAAGAAGATACGCAAGGCAAAGAGGCACCCCTACACGCAGTACGGCATGGCAATCGGAATGATTCTCGGCTCGCTCATAGGCATCGGCTTAGTGGAGTTCGCCGGCTACTCATACCCAATGCCGTTCATCCTGATGTTCTTCGGCTGGGCCATCGGCTCGATGGCAGGCGTGCTGTACGAGCACCAAAAGAAGAAGTGTGCGGGCTGAAAAAGAACCCCGCCAACTTAATGGAATTTCACTAGCTTGCCCTGAGCCTTTGCCCTGCGCAGCGCGTGCTTGAGCGCGTACCACGCCACCACCAGATAGCACAGTGACATCAGCGCGCCAATAGCCAATAACATTGCATCCCCCTGCCTTATGGCGAGGAAAGCGTACATCGTCGGCAGGAAGTGCGCAACGAACCGCACCGGGACCGGCAGCACGCTCAGTGGGTAGAACACGCCGCTCGCGAGGACCATCATGTCCATGATAACCCAGTTCGCGGGCTGCGCACCCTCGCCCACTAAGAGCAAGGCAACCATGCCCATAATGCCGACGGCGGCACCGAACACGCACAGCATTGCGTAAGTCCCGAGGAACAATCCCCAGTCACTAACCACAACACCGAACAATGCCCACGCGAACACCAAGGTGACGCAAAGCGTGAACAGCGAGCTCACTAAACCAAGCGCGCTGTTCCCGAGCACGTAGTCCCTCAGGCGCAAAGGCATGGCCCATGTCTGGCGCATGGTCTCGTGCCACACGTCCTCCATGAACCCTATGACAACACTTGTCTGGAAGGTCGCAGCGACACGCCAAAGTATCGCGGCGCTTAGCACATAGACGACCGCTTCAGGATCCGGAGTGAGAGTGGACACTAGCAAGCCGAAGGACACCACCATAGTGAGCGGGTACAATACCCAGTCCACTAAGAGGTGCTCCTTCTGTTGTACCATGTGCATTATCTGCCTGTATGCTACTGCCTTTACACTCATTCCATTTCACCTACCTTCTCGAACACTTCCTCAAGCGTCGGCTCGCGCAAGTGCACGCTCCTTATGTCGAGCCCCGCACCAACCAAATACTTGAACAATGTGTTCACCTGCTCACCGCGTACCCTGCAGACCAGCGGGCTCTTAGACTCAAGGTCACACACCTTGGTGGCAAGCGCCGCCGCAGCGCGGTCATCACTTGTTTTCAGTTCAAGCAAGTCGTGGTCGCGCACGCGCCGCTTGAGCTCAAGCGGCGTCTCCAAGGCAACAAGCTTCCCCTTGTGCATTAGGCCAATGCGGTCACACAAGGCGTCGGCCTCAGCCATGTAGTGCGTGGTCAGCACTATCGTCTTTTTGCCCTTCAGGTCTGACAGCACTTGCCTCACGCGCTTCGCCGCCTCGACGTCCAAGCCCACGGTGAGCTCGTCCACGAGCAGGACCTCGGGGTCATGGAGCAGCGCCGCCATGAGCGACAGCTTCTGCACCATCCCCGAGGAGTACTTTTCAGTACGCTCGTCAACCTTGCCCTCAAGGTCAACCAGCTCTGCCAGCTCGTCAACTCGCTCGTTCACTTCCCGGTCACTAAGCCCATGGGCATAGCCCATGACCCGCAGGTTCTGCCTTCCGGTCAGGTTGCCCATATAGCAGCTGAACCCGAAGCAGTGCCCGGTGCGCATCTTTACCTCGCGCCAGTCCTCCTCCACGTCCCAGCCGTGCATTTTTACTGTGCCGCTGGTCGGTGAGAGCAGCCCCGCGAGTATGTTTATGAGCGTTGACTTGCCTGCGCCGTTCGTGCCCAAAAGCCCGAAACACTCGCCTTTGCGCACAGAAAAGCTCACGCTGTCAACAGCCCTGCTTGAGCCATAGTCCTTTACAACGTTTTTTATTCTCAATGCTTCCATGTTTTCACCTGTATGCTGCTCTCTAACCCCTTTGACAAGCGAGAAAAAAAAGTATGGTTCTCACTCCCGAGCTTTTTGGTTGTGGGGAGCGGTGCCAGCGGGATCAGGAATTAGTTAAGCCCACGCGGCAGTCTCAACAGCTACCGCTAGACCAGGCTTGACGCCTAGAAGTCCAGTTGTGAAAATCGGCATTGTTGAGACACCTCTACACATGGTTGTAAACAAACTACTATAAAAAGTTTTTGCATGGGCTTACGCTACCATGCCAGCGAATAGGACGAGCACTGCGATGCCCAAGCCCAATCCGAGTGCGATGTATTCCACGTGAGTCATGGCTTCGCCACCTTGAGTGCTGCCTGTGCCATTGCCTGGCCGCCCAGGGACGCGGGCATGAACACGCTGTCCGCGCCTGCCTGGCGCAGCTTTTCGATGGTGTCCTCGCGCTCAGCGCGGGAGATGACGCACGTCTCCGGCGACAATTGCATCACAGCCAGAGTCACAAAAACATTGTCCGGGTCATCACCAAGAGTGGTGACAACGCACCTCGCGTTCTTGAGGTTCGCGCTCTCGAGCATGTCGTGGTGCGTGCAGTCCCCGAGCAAGACCGGGTACCCCATTGCGATGGCGCGGTCGTACGCATCGCGGTGGTTGTCTATCAGCACGAAGTCCTCGCCCGCGGCCTTTAGGTTGTCCGCAACCTCCAGTCCCACGCGCCCCGCGCCGGTTATAATGTAATGCCCTTTCATTCGCTTTAGGTTAGCCATTCTTTGCACCCCGTGTATTACCTCATAGATTTTGCCTGACAAAAAGTAGTCGATTAGCAGGTAGAACAAGTAGAACACAACGACTTCGCCTGAGAAGGCGAGCAAGAGGAATATCCCGCTGAGCAAGAGCCCGCTTGTTGCGAGCGTGCCTTCCTCGATGTGCGTGACTATTGACAGTGACTGTATGAGCCCGCCCTCGAGCCCGTTGCCACGCAGCATGGATATTGCCCCGCCGGTAAGAACTATCATTGCCGTCAGCAGCATCAAGGCGAGAAGCGCCTTC
>JAUVIW010000072.1 GCA_030592525.1 archaeon | reverse complement strand
GGACCTGTTTTTCCGCCACGAGGCCGAGGCATACCACGCTTACATTGAGGCAGCGGACTGGCTCATCATAGGTGTCTTCGCCTTGGACCTCGTGTTCAAGTACAATCGTGTTAGGCAGGTGCCTGAGTTCATAAGGCGCTATTGGATTGACATTCTGGCGGTGTTTCCGTTCTACCTCGCGTTCCGCCTGGTGGACGGGGCCCTGCTGATAGTCGGTGTTGCGGAAGCGCTTGAGGGCACGCAGCCCCTGTTCCACGAGGCAGCCGAGCTCGAGAAAGCGGGCTCCAAGGTCGCGAAAGAGGCCGAGGCAACAGGCAAGCTGGCGCGCTTCGAGTTCATCGGCAAATTATTCAGGCCGCTACAGCGGTTCCCCCGCCTCCTGAAGGGCCTGGCGTTCTACGAGTCACCCAAGCGCTTCAGGTCTCTGAAGCGGTCCCTTCAATTGGGTAGGCTTTGAGCTTGTTCACTTTTGCGGTGACGTTGAACAGCTCAACAATGTAAAATCCGGTGTTACTCCCCTTATTTGCCTTAGAGATAAAGTGCAGCTCGCTGCCCGTTAGCCTGGTCTTCTGTCGCAGCTCTATCACCAAGCCTTCCACGATGGCCTCATCCTTTACCTTTGTGACATTGCCGTGTATCACGATGACAGAGTAGTTCAATGATCTGCCGTCCGCCTCTATTCTCATGCACAAATCCTTTTTTTCGAATAGCCCCATGTTGTATGGGGGTATGCCTATCACGAGTAGTATTGCACTGTCAATCGGCATGTATGATGCGCTTCCGGGAGTCAGTGCGGGCATTGCCGTGTCCCCGTTTTCACATGGGTATATCGATGCGTAATCAGTAGACCACAGCTCCTCATGCACTTCAGATAGGTTGGTTTGGTTCCACTCCTCTGTCCACAAGTCCACTTGATGCGGCACTGAAGTGGCCAGGTTCGGCCCAAACAGCACTGCTGCAGCCAACACCAGCACCACCAGCGTGAGTTTGGCTGCCTTCTCCTTAATCACTTTCGTACGGTCTTTTTTATCCTGTACCTTCTTCTTTTTCGCGAGCTTTCGCTTGCCGTACTTGTGGCAGTCGTCACTGCAGAACCTTCCGTGGTTACTGTGGAACTCGCATACCGGGGCTCCGCACTCAGCACACCGCATTATCACGGGGCGGTTGCACCCGGAGTGGAGGCATTTGGCTTTTTTCACTGGCATGCCCCCTCACTTACTCAAACACTCTTAAAAAGCATACCTATGCCTTTTTTACCTTGCCACCCAAAAGGAAGGCGTTATGGACAGGAAAGAGGCTGCGAGCCGCATCGCATCCATGCTCACGGAATCCACGCTTAGGCTGGCCCAAGGCAAAATCTGCGTCCTTTTTTCCGGCGGGGTCGATTCCACCGCCCTCGCCGTGATACTCCGCGACGCCCAAAAGGATTTCCTGTGCGTCTCAGTCGGCTTCGATGGCGCTGAGGACTCGGTGCAGGCGGCCAAGGCCGCTGAAGCGCTTGGTGTTAGCCACGAGCACGTTGAGATTACCCTTGACTCAGTGGAAAAGGAGCTTCCCTCAATCGCCAAAACGATTCCTGACAACAACGCCGTGAAGACGGGCGTCGGCATAGTGATGTGGTTCGGCATGCGCGCCGCCAAAGCCGCCGGGTGCAACACCGTGTTCTCGGGCCTTGGGAGCGAGGAGCTTTTCGCCGGCTACGAGCGCCACGCCCAAGCCGACGACATTAACAAGGCCTGCGCCGAGGGCATTGAGGAGATACAGTCCCGTGACCTGGACCGTGACAATGCAATAGCCGCGCACTACGGTGTCAGTATCGCGCTCCCCTTCCTGGATGAAGCCCTGGTCAAATACTCATTGGCTTTGCCCGCGGAATGGAAGATTGAGGGCAGCCTAAAGAAAGTGGTGCTCCGCGACGCCGCCTTATTGCTTGGCGTGCCCGAAGCCTTTGCTTTGCGGAAGAAGCGCGCGTGCCAGTATGGCTCCCGCGCGGACTGGGCTCTCGAAAAGCTCGCCCGAAGAAATGGGTACAAGTTCAAGAGGGGCTATGTGGGGGCATTGTCATGAAACTTTGCGTCCTTTTGAGCTCTGGAAAGGACAGCGTGCTCGCCGCCGACCTCGTGTGCGAGCAGGGCCACGAGCTCGTGTGTGCCCTTACACTGGTGAGTGAGAACCCTCACAGCTATATGTTCCATACGCCCAACGTCCGCCTCGCGGAAATGCAGGCCGATGCCATGGGCCTGCCAATCATTCTGCAGCCAACAAAGGGCGAGAAGGAAGCTGAGCTCGCTGACCTGGACACGGGCCTGCGCAAGGCCTTGGATGACTACGGCGCGCAGGGCGTGGTGAGCGGCGCGCTCAAGTCAGAGTACCAGAGCCAGCGCATTGGCAAGTGCTGTAAGAAACATGCTTTGGGCGTTTACGCTCCGCTGTGGCAGATGGACGAGGGGGCCGAGCTCAATCTTCTCCTGGAGCGCGGGTACAAAGTCATATTTTCTTCTGTCGCCGCCGATGGCTTGGATGAGTCCTGGCTTGGCAAGCCTTTGGACAAGGCTGCCGCCGCGAAGCTGCTGTCAATGGACTTGAGCCCCGTGGGCGAGGGCGGCGAGTTCGAGTCATTGGTGCTTGACTGCCCGCTGTTCTCCAGGCGCCTGCGCATTGTAACGTCGCACATCGAGAAAGAGGGGTCTAATACTTCTAGATTGGTTGTTGACGAGGCTGTTCTCGAGGATAAGTGAGCTACTACTCTTCTTGGCTGACGGCCACGCCCAGCCGCTTCATCCTTGTATTGTACTCTTCGGTTGTCAGCTCTCCCCTCTTTATCTTCTGTATCTCTTTGTATGCGTCTTTGCCGTAGATGCTGTCGAAGCCCGTGCCCCTTTCCTTCTTTGGCGCTTCCTTCTTCTTGCCGAACACGTTTTCTTCGAAGTGCTTGAGCTTGCTGTCCACGTAGAACACGGCGTGGTGCTTGGTCTCTTCTATGTCCTTGTCGTCTGGGCCACGTTTCGGTGTGAACATCGGGAAGTCAGCCAAGTACTCTTGGCGCACCCGCGCTATGTTGGCTTGCAGGTCCTTCAGGTCCTTGTCGGTCCGCCTGCTGTTCTTTGCCTCTTCGAAATAACTGTTTGCTTCCTCTATTAGGCCGTTTGTGAACTCGGTTTCCTGGGTCTTCTTGACAATTCTATCTTCTTGGAGATTGAGTTCTTTCTCCCGTTCTTTTTGGTCGTGCCCTGTCATTAGGGAACTGTGTAGGGCGTTTTGGAGTGTTTCGGAATCAAAATCAATTTCAGCCTCACGCTTTTTGACGTATTCTTTGTGCTCTGCCTGATCATTTTTGAGGGTCTCTTCGCGCGATGAGAGGTCAGCGTCGTTCTTCTCGTGCTCGCGCTTAGCGACTGCGAATTCGCTTATTTGAGTCATGAGGCCTTCTTGCATGCTCTTGACTTCGGCCTTTTCAGATTGTAGGTTTTCAGCCATGCGCTCTACACTTTCTTTAGTTAGGTTTGCGCTCTCCTGCGCTTTGAATGCACCCGCTTTCCACACCAGCTGCTGTTCGAACTGGTCCTCGAGATCCGCGCATTTGTTCTCGTAGTACTCTGCCTTCTTCTTGTGCTCTGCGAGTTCGGGCTCTAGCCTGTCGAGTGTTTCCTCGACCTGCTTGTTCAGATTTGATACGTCTTTCTCTGCGTTAGACGCCCTTTGCTCTGCCTCGTCCGCGCGCTTCTGTTCGTCCTCAAGCTTCTTCTGGACTTCTTCAACCAGCTTTGTCCTGGCCCTGACTGCCTCATCATGGTTGCGGCTAGCGAGCTTGTGGCTTTTCTCGAGGAATTGTATTTTAGTGACAATGTCGTTCTTTTCCTGGCGCAGGTTTTCGTTCTCTGTGCTCGTGTCTAGGAAGCTGCCCTCTGCCTTCACAGCCTGCTCCTTGTAGTCATTGCTCTCCCTCTGCGTCTCTTCAAGGTTTTTCTCGGTCTCCTCAAGGCGCTGTGCAATGTCCCGCATCTGGTCCGATACGGAGTTCGCGTTGTCGAGATGCCCCTGGAGCTCTATTATCTTGTCCTTGAGCGAGTTCTTTTCGATGTGGAGCTCGTCAATGTGAGTGTTCATATCCCTGAACGTTTCACCTACGATGGCGATGGCTTCGGAGTCTGCCTTGTCCATCAGGTTCTTGAACCTGGCGACTGTCTTGTCGTTCTTAATAGCAGCTGTGACGTGCGGCTCGTGCACTTCCCACACTTCATCGTGCTTCCTTCTCTTTTTCCCGAAGAACTCTGGCATTAATTATATTATTACAAAAAGGGGTTTAAAAAGGGTTACTTTTAAATGCCTTTTGCAGCCCCAAGAATCTGGCATTTGCGGCACACTGCGCCGGATGACGGCTCGCCGCACTTCTCGCACGCCCTGGGCGCACCCTCCGGCTTTTCCTTCCAGGCGGTCTCCAGGAAGAAATTGATGATGTTGTTCGCCGAGCTGGCGTGCCTCGTGCCCACATCCGCAAGAAAATCACGGAATTGCCTGCGATATGCGTCAGTGCTGCACGGGCAGCGCCCGTAGTTCACGGGGAAGCCCATGAGCTTCGAGTACGCCTTGGTCTCGGACTCCTTGATGAGGTACAATGGCTTTGCCCTGCGCACAAAGGCTCCGCCGGCGCTCAGGGGGCCCTGGCGGCTCGCCGTGCTTGGGTCATTCCGGAATATGTTCATGAGGAATGCCTGGGCCTCGTCGTCCATTGTGTGCCCGGTGCACACTACATCCAGGCCCATATCGCGCGCGTGCTTGTTGAGTAATGACCTGCGCAGGACTCCGCAGACCATGCACGAGGATACATTGCTTCCGTTCTCGTTCGCAAGGCTCCTTATGTAGCAGATGCTGCCGCCGTACTCGTCGCGCACGCTGATTTCCTTGAGCGGGATATCGTGCTTGGTGCACACGCTTTT
>JAUVIW010000016.1 GCA_030592525.1 archaeon | reverse complement strand
TTCGTGGAATACTTTGATGGCAACGATGCCAGCAGGCAATTGTATGAGTCCCTTGGCTTCAGGGAAGTCGCACGCCTGCCTAAGTGGGTTATGTACCGCGGCAAAGAAGTCGACAACGTGTTCATGGGGCTACAACAATGATGGAGGTAGGCACCGCAGGAGGAGTTATGTCCCTTACTTCAGATGCTTGTCGACAATTGTTTTCAGCCTCTCGCAGTGCTTCCTCATGGCAGCTACCTCTCCCTTGCTGAGTTTGTTAACAACACCATACTCTGCCTCACCCTTACAGCCCAATAAATAAGAAAGGTGGGCCACATATTTTTTATAATCCTCACCCAAAAACCTTTCAAGGTTTTGCACTTCCCTTCTTAGTACTTGCTTGTGGTCAGCCGCCTTTGGAATGAGATGTAAGTATTCTTGGCACAGAAAATCATTGAATTTTATGCCTGCCAAAATAAATAAGGTGGCGCCGCTGTCAACGCGGTTTTCATCATAAAGCCTCTTCGCATCATCGTAGTACTCCAACCCTTTGTCATAATGCTTTTTTGAGATGCTCAACATATTCACTTCCTACTAATGCCTCACCTTCGGCTAAAACATTACAAATGAACCTATCTCGCTCCTTTAGCCTTGCCTCGACCTCTTTTTTTGTCATGACTGCTGGAGAGATTGTTATTTTTTTGAGTGTGGCTATTGGAGCGGTATACCCCAAGACTTTTTCCTTTACTCTTGCTCTAGCTTTAGAAGACGGAACTATTATTAGGATGTCAATGTCACTGAGTGTGCCCATTTCCTGTCTTGCCACTTAGCCATAAACAACGAGCGCTGACATGTCTCCGCCCAATTTTCCCAGCAAGCTCTTAGCAAATTTCTTAGCATGCTTCTGGGCTTGCTTTTGGGGCTCAGTGAACAGCTTAGACAGCTCGGGGAGCAAAAAGAAGTCTTGGTCAATGCCCACTGCCTTGGTATTTCCTATGCGGTTGATTTTGATTAAGCCACTGCCTTCCCATGTTTCAACAACTTTGCTGACGCCTGATTTTGGCAGGTGGGTAAGCTTTGCCAGTTCTGAGATGGCGTAGCTGTCCTTCTTGTGCTCTAGCAGGAAGCCTAGTAGTTTCATCTTGGTTTTTGACCCAATGAGTGTTTCAGCAAATCCCATAATGTTCACTATTATGAACGATTGTTCAGAAATATGAACGAACCAGTATTTAAAGCCATGGCTTGAATGGGTGAAGGGCTATGGGTGCCAGAATGGATTTGGGCCCGTGCGGCCGGCCAATCAGCTCCGTCAGCTGTGTCTTCACCCCCCTTCGCTTAGATATGTATCTGAATGGCTCAATAAATATTGTTAGGGATTGGGGGGTTGCCGAGGACATATGCATATGCCGAGGCATTGCATACATGGGCTCAGAAGGCTTTTATAGTTGCTCCGAGACTCTCTCGCTATGCAGATAACCCTCAAGGACGGCCGCACTGTCGAGGTGCGCCCGCTGCAGGCAAACGACGATGTGTTTGAGTTCGCTAGGTTCATCAACGAACTTACTGAGGAAAAGGCACATTTTACTATGGACGTGTTGTTTTCCCCCGAGGACGTGGCGGATTGGCTGCGGAATGAAATGAGCGAGGTTGAAAAAGGTGAGTGCATCCACTGGCGTGTTTTCCTTGAAGGCAAGAACGTTGGTTGGGCTCATGCCAAGAGATGCAAATGGAAGGAGCGTGGCAATGTTGAGATGGGCATCGGGCTGTCCAAGGAGATTCAGGGTCAAGGTTTAGGTAGAAAGCTTATGGAAGAGATCATCCCTAAAGCAAAGAAAGAATGGAGCCCGAAGAACATTTACTTAGAGGTGTCAAGTGGCAATGACCGGGCGCGCAGGCTTTACGAGAGCATAGGCTTCAAGGAAGTCGCGCGGCTCAAGGACTGGGTCAATCACTATGGTGAGTACATGGACAAAATATTCATGGAGCTACAACAATGATGAAGGTAGGCACCGCAGGGGCCCCTATATCGAGTGAGAGGCACACGACTTTCCACGGCGTGCGCCGCGTGCACGAATTAGGCCTTGACGCTCTTGAAGTGGAGTTCACTTACGGTGTTCGCATGGGCAAGCACTCTGCCGAGCTTTTGGGCAACGAGGCGAAGCAGCTCGGCATTTCATTGAGCGCGCACGGGCCCTACTACATTAACCTTAACGCGCGGGAGAAGAAGACGCTCAAGGACTCGCGCATCCGCATCATGGACACTGCGGAGCGAGTGCACCTCTTTGAGGCGAAGAGCGTGGTGTACCACCCCGGCTTCTACTTGAAACAAGAGCCTGAGAAAGTGTACCAGCAAATGCTGGTGGAGCACAAGTCCTTGATGAAAGAGATTGACAGCGAGGGATGGAATGTTCGCTTGTGCCCCGAGACAACGGGCAAGGGAACGCAGTTTGGCTCGTGGCAGGAATTGACACGGATGTGCAAGGAGCTTCCGGGCCTCGGAATGACGCTTGACTTCGCGCACCTGCTCGCGCGGTCGAACGGCAAGGTGGACTACAACGAGGTGTTCACGAAGATGGAGAAGGACCTCGGCAAGAAGTTCCTTGGTGACATGCACTTTCATTTCAGCGGCATTGAGTACACTGAGAAGGGCGAGAAGAGGCACTTGGAAATCGAGACGCCGTTCCTGAAGCGCATTGCGTCCGCGATAAAGGATTTTGGCTTGGGCGGCACAATCATTGCCGAGTCGCCTAATGTTGAGACCGACGCGCTCAAGCTCAAGAAACTGCTTTAGTTGCCTGACTTGCCCATGAATATGGAGAGCGCTACGCCGGTGATTGTCGCGACGAGGGCGTCGCTCTTGAAGTAAGCTGCACTCAGCAGCTCGCTCCATGGGTGCTGCGCCCAGAATATGCCGAGCACGAATGACAGCGTGACAGCGACGACCAAGGCAATTCCAAGGAACAGTGCACCTTCCTTCGCATCGTCGTACGTCTTAATCGTGTAAATGCCCACTGCGAGGAGGAAGAACAGCGCGAGCACGATGCCTGCCTCGACGGTCGGTGCGCTGAGCGTGATGCTGGAGAACACGCCGAACTCCGCGATAAGGATGTAAGTCAGTATTGTTGTCAGCGATGACTCGCCGCTCAGTATCTTCTCTAGCTCGCCCTTCTTCTTTTCCGTGGCAGGTGCTGCCTTCTGTTCCTGCGCCTGCCGCGCTGCGGGGCCCAAGTAGTAGCCCTTGTCTTCTGTCATTTGCGCTGCCGCTCTTGCTGGCACAGTGCGGTAAGGCACTGTTCCGGGCACTCCGCGAAGCTGCCTGCTTTGCGCGCCAGTCTTGAACAGGCCGAAGATGGCGAACAGCGTGCCAAAGAACCCCAGTGAGATTCCCACTAGCCCGAGGAAGATGAACACGGAATCCGCGCCGGCCATGCGTGCCAGCATCTCGATGCCGACCATGTAGAACGCGTACCCGACGATGATGAGCACGATTGTTTTCTTGAGCACGAAGAGCATGAACCCCGATATCGAGCGGAACACGACGACGAATGCGTAGAAGAGTATGAGCCCGAGGACCAGCGCACTCACATCCCCCTGCATTATGAGTGATGGGAGCTGCGCTAGGTATCCGATTACAAAAGTCACTGATGGGTCTGCGAGCAATGACTCAATCATTTCACACTGTCTCCAGCTTGAATATCACATTGCATTCGTGCAGGGTCTCGTGCACGCTGTCACCCATTGTGATGGCATCGTCAACGCTGGCGTTCTTGTTCCAGTCATAGATATAGTCATAGTTGCCGTGCAGGGGCCTGAAGCCCATTGAGAGCAGGCGCTCCGTGACCTCGCTGGCCGGCAGTCCCTCGCTGTTGAACCACACCTTGAGATACGTTTTCATAAAAGCCATTAATCCCTTGGCTTATTTAAGGGTTCTGCTCAGGGCTTTTCGTACAGTTTCCTGTACTCGTACGGCTTCTTTACTTCCCTGCCCTCGATGGAATCAATCGCTGCGTGGGCTGTTGCGGCGACGTCCGCGTCCTCGTCTTTGAGCAGGCGCTTCAAGTGCGGCACCGCCCGCTTGTCATCCAGGTCTGATAGGACCTGTGCGCTCAACCCCCTTACTTCGGGGAGCGCGTGTGGGACGCCGTGCTCTATCACCACGTTTACTGCAGGCTCGCCCAGCTTGCTTATCATTGTTGCGGCGTATGCGGAGATGTCGTCATCCTCGTGCGCGAGCCCATCAAGGACCAGTGCCTTGATTGCTTCTGGCGTGCCTATCCTTTTGAGGTGGCTTACTTGCCTGTGGCCAACGCTCTCGAACCGTGTTTCCCGCAGCATTTTTGCGTGGTGCCCAACCAGTTCCTTCATCAAGCAATTATTGTGCTGAGCCTATAAAAGAGCGCCGGGGAGTGCATACATTTATATCCTGTGTGCCTTAACTCACGCGAATGAAGATAGGGATGTTCACTGAAACCTGGCTGCCGACGGTAAACGGCGTTGTGACCAGTGTCGCGTCTTTCTCCCTCAACCTCATCCGCCAGGGCCACGAGGTCGAGATATTCGCGCCCTCGGCCAAGGACAAGGAGGCAGTGCACCTGCCGGGCATGCAAGGCATTGAAAAGGTGCCAGTGCACCGCTTCAGGTCATTCGTGTTCAAGCCGTATCCGGACTACAACGTCACTTTGCCGCCGGTGCGCGTCAACAAGCTCATAAAAAACAAGGGCTTTGATATCATCCACACGCACGGCCCCTTCTCACTTGGTTGGGCCGGGCTCTACTGCGCGAAGCGCAACAAGATTCCGTGCATAAGCACGTTTCACACCCCCATCAGCGAGTACGTGGATTACTTGTTCGGCGACCACAAAAAGATTATTTACGCAGGCAAAAAAATCGCGTGGAAGTACTGCACTGCTTACTACAACCGCTGCAGCGCAGTCATCACGCCCACGCAAGTTGTCAAGGACCTTCTTGTTGAGAAGGGTGTCACGGTCCCAATCCACGCGCTGCCAACCGGCATTGACCTGCGCGAGCTCGACGCAGTGAAAAGGGACTCCAGTGTGCTGGACAAGTTCGGCATTGACCGCCCGTTCGCAATTCTCCACGGCCGCGTGTCACCCGAAAAGAATCCCGGCGACGCAGTGCGCGCGATGAAGCACGTGAAAAGCGATGTGCTGCTCATAATTACTGGCAAGGGCCCTGCGCTCGAGGCCACGAAGGCAATCGCAAAGGAAGAGGGGCTTGAGGGCCGCGTGAAGTTCCTGGGCTTTGTGGAGAACAACGACCTGTTCAACCTTTTCCAGGAAGCCGCTGTCAGCATCATGCCGTCGGGAGCGGACACGCAGTCACTCGTGATTTTCGAGGAGATGGCTTTCGGCATGCCAGTCATCGCCGCGAACGCAATGGCTTTCCCCGAGTTCATCAGGGACGGCTACAACGGGTTCCTTTTTCCGCTGCATGACACGAAGCGCATCGCGTCGCTGGTGGACGAGGTTGTTGGTGACAGCAAGCTCCGAAAGAAGCTCTCGAAAGGTGCCCGCGAGACTGCCGAGGGAAACAGTGACACAAAGCGCGCCAAGGGGCTCGCGTTGCTGTATGAGTCACTTTTGGCTTAAAGCTTTTATACAACGCTTTTCCAAAAGGGGTTATGGTGGACTATTTTATCCTATTGCTGGCGGTCGTTGCTTTTGCGCAGGGCTTGCCGTCGCTGATCTCGCCGGACAGCGTGCGCAAGCGCGCGAAGCGCATCATAAAGGCAAGTGACAAAGTGCATCGCCTGAACGGATTGCTCGTGTCAGTGATTGCGCTGTTCATAGTTTATCTTGCGCTGTGATGTTCCATGGACCTGAAAAAAGCTATTGAACGGGCTGAGGCAGAGGGCGATGTCAAGGCACGCAAGAAGAGTGGCTTCTACTTATCTTCAGCGGTCGCGTTCACGGATGACTTGGAGAGCATAAGCCAATGGACATTTGCGTACTTCAACCCTGGAACAAGGGACGTGTTCTCTGTCAATGTAACTGATGGCATCAAGATGACTCCTGAGAGCAAGCCGCTGGTCGACGACCATTACGAGCGGCTGGACTTGGGTGCCGAGAAGCCGGTCAAGGAGCTCCTGAAAATAGTCAGGAGCCGTGTTGAGGAGGACGGCATGGATGTTTTGAAGGCGGTCATCGCACTCAGGGAAGGTGTCTTCAGCGCCGCTGTTTTCACGAAAAGCATGAAGGTAGTGAGAGTAGACCTGGAGCCGGATACAGGCAAAATAACTCATTTTGAAATCTCAAACCTGCTCAAAACAGCCTAAAACCCCCTAAAACGGGGTTTTTCACCATATACCTCTAAATAGGGGTTTTGAGCTATTCTGTGTGGAGGTAATCCATATGGCAGACATACTAGTAGTTCAAAGTAAGGTAAGAGACCAGGTTAAGCGCCGCGGCGCCAACATGGCTGGTGACTTCTCGGACGCTCTCTCCAAGAGAGTGGCTGCGATGGTCGACGAAGCTGTGAAGCGCGCAAAGAGCAACGGCCGCAAGACCGTTCGCGCGAACGACCTGTGAATTTACCACAAAAACAAAACAAACCCGGGGGGGCCGGGTGTTCCCCCACTTTTTGTTTTAACCCCCGTTACTATTTTAAAGCCCTTCAGTCACTACTTTATTATGTCACCAATGCATCCCAAGGAGCATCCTAACACAAAGCGGTTCGTTATCGAGCGCACAGCACTTACTAAGCATGTTAAGGAACATTTCAGTGACTTGCCCGAGCTAGCCAGAAAGTGGCAGAGAGGGGCTGGGCAGGGCACGCCCGGAGGCAAAGGCGATGCAGCCCAGGCGTTGGGTAACATTGAGTCCAAGCTGCATTCTCTTGAGCATCTTCGCAAGGAAGGCAAGCTCGTTGACCCGTCCCATCGCCTGAGTGGAGCAATCCACGGCATTCCTGATGCTCTGATAGAGTTTGTTCCGCATCCGGTTGACAGCTTTAACCTCAGAATCACCGAGATTCTCAAGAAGAAGTGAACTTAGTCTTCTTCGGTCTTGAATGTTTCCTCTACATCCCTAATCAGGCGGTTGCAATCCTCTTTGATTGCCTGTAAGTGTGCTACAATCCGCTTCTTTTCCTCGCCAACCTTGTCCATGGTGCGGTATGGCTCGGATGCTTCCTCGAACATCCTGCGGTCAATCATTGCGTAAGGGTACTTGTTCATGCGCTGTGACACGTCGGCGCAAGTGTCTTCCAGGAACCGGTTCATGCAGCGCTTTACCTCGGACTTGAGCATCTTGTCGCTGGCGATGTTCTTCCTCATCACTCTGACGACCTGGGCATTGGCGAAAGCAAGCCCCTCTTTTTCTTCGTTGACCTCTTCCTCGGCCTCTTGGGCTACAGCGGTTTCCATGGTTTCCTCTTCTGGCATAGTAATCTACCTCTCACACAGCATTAATCGGTTGGAATATAAAAAGGTTTGCAGCTCGTGAGCGTCGGGGGCCACGAGCTGGCTTCCGCATATTGAGTTTGGCATCTCGTGCCCTGCCCTTTTCTGCTAATGCCAACCTCCCATATGCTTAAAAGGTTGCTCGCGCCCATATGAACCAATGGCTGAAACCGCTTTAAGCAGGCTTGTTGAGGCTGCTATCCGCTTCACAGGAAACGATGACATTCAGCATCTGGATGTGAGGGATGTCAGGGGTAGGGTTGTAGCCATGCATGGCGGCGGCAAGCCATGGCCTGACATCGGCAAGACAGTTGTCTATGAGAACGAGTTCATCAAGAGCAGGTCAGCCCACATGGAGCAGCACAAGATATCATGTGAGGATGGCGGCTGCATTCCCTCTGGAGAGGCGTATGACCAGGCGATGCGTAAGCTGGACTCTTTTTTGGCGAATGTCAAGTCCGGGCACAATAGCTATGATAACCTGCTTGATGTGTTCTGTGACCGCATCCTTCAGGTGCAGCATAAGGATGTGCCCAACTCGAATGATTTTCGTGTTCTCGGTGCGTATACTGATGGCGCGCCCATCACTCGGCCCGAGACCTGGATGGAGGTCGGTGCCGGCTACAATGCCCTGCGCCTGATTGATGCGCTTAACCATCATCCCCGCAAGGACATGGTCCATTTGGTCATTGTTGATAACGACAAGGAGTGTGTTTGTGACCCCGCAACGGCTTACGCAAAGCGCCTGAAGATGAAGAACATCACTGTCATCCACGCCGATGCGGGGGGCATGGACTTCCGGCTCAAGCTCATGAATGCTTTGGGCAACAGGAAGGTGGACAAGATTCGTGAGAACCAGATGCTCATCTACCTTGCTGACAAGAAACTGAACCGCTCCATTGACGTCGGGGTGCGGAACTTCCTTGACACTTGCCACAAGTTCCTTGCGCCGGGTGGGCTGCTCATCACCCGCGAGCACGAGCACTTTTCTCCAGTGTCAATGCACCCTGACTTGCGCGAGAAGCACGGGTTCAAGGAGTTTAAGATGGACGGGCACTACCACCACTTGCGATACCGCATCCTTGAGCTCGCGGGCGGCAAGTTCACTGTTGAGTCGCACAGGCTCGAGGGGAAAATCCCGAAGCCCGTGACTGAGCCCACGCTCATCCACCGCGTCACAAAGCTCCGCAAGAAGCCGCTGTGAACAAAGGTTTTTTATACTCTTTTTTGCATAATTACCAGTATGGCTGGTGAGTGTATTCCTCAACCGTGACTTTTTTTCTAGCGCTCGCCATGAATTGGAGGTAACTAACATGACTAAATTAATTTCTAATAGGGATGAGTGCCTTCCTAGTCAGGAAGGCTAGCTTGAACGATGCTGAAGCTCTTAATGAAATGATTAACCAGGCAGCAGTCAATATGTATATGGTCCGGAATGGCAGCTCTCTCAAGGACACATGCGAGTTTATACAGAGGGTGAAGGAGAATCTTCTTGTTGCCGAGTACAACGGAAAGGCTGTTGGCCAGGCCAATTATGAGCTGGGCACCCACAAGAATGCACACACCGCTAGCTTTGGGATAGCCGTGAATGCAGGTTGCCATGGGAAAGGCATTGGCACGGTGCTCATGAACGCCTTGTTTGACGAGCTGCGTGCCAAGGGAGTCACACGTTTGGAGTCTCATGGGGGTGTGTTTGCGGACAATAAGGCGGCGTTATCTTTTTATACGAAGCTCGGCTTTAAAGTGGAAGGCTTGCAACACAAGGCATACAAGCGTGGAAACACTTTTGTTGACGGAGTGCGCATAGTGAGGTTTTTGTGATGGAGATTAAGAAGGAAGGCAATTTCTCTGAATGGTACCACGAGGTGCTTGAGGAGGCTGAGGTAGTGGATGCCCGGTACAACATGAAGGGCGCCCTCGTGTGGCGCCCGTTCGGCTTCCAGCTGCGCAAGCTCGTGTTCACGCACTTGGGCAACCTCATGGAGGCCACAGGCCACCAGGAAACGCTTTTTCCGCTCATGATTCCCGAGGGCCAGCTCATGAAGGAGGCTGACCACTTGGAGGGCTTTTCGCCTGAGGTCTACTGGGTCACGAAGGGCGGCGACACAAAGCTCGAAGTCCCACTCGCAATCAGGCCAACGAGCGAAACAGCGATGTACCCCATGTTTGCACTGTGGATCCGCAGCCACGCCGACCTCCCGCTCAAGATTTTCCAGACAGTGAACATCTTCCGCTACGAGACCAAGCACACGCGCCCACTCATCAGGGACCGCGAGGTGAGCACTTTCAAGGAGGCGCACTGCGCGCACGCCGACCAGGCGCAGGTGGATGAGGAGATGGCGCTGATTCGCGATGCATACAACCGCTTCATGGACGCGTTGTGCATCCCGTACATAATCTCGCGCCGTGTGTCATGGGACAAGTTCCCCGGCGCCAATGTCACGTATTCCTATGACCAGGTGATGCCCGACAACAAGACGCTGCAGAATGCAACCACGCATGACTTGGGCCAGGGCTTCGCAAAGATGTATGACGTCAATTACGAGGACGAGGGTGGCAAACAGCAGTTGTGCCACATGTCGTCCCACGGAATAAGCTCGCGCATTCTCGCGGGAATGATTGGCGCCCACGGGGATGACAAGGGCCTCGTGCTCCCGCCGCTGTTCGCACCCGTGCAGATAGTTGTCGTGCCCATCGTGTTCAAGGGAAACAAGGAGCCTGAGGCAAAGGCTCTCGAGCTCGCCGGAGAGCTGTCAGGCGAGTACCGCGTTGAATGCGATTGCCGCGACCGCTCGCCCGGAGACAAGTACTACCACTGGGAGCTCCGCGGAGTCCCCATCAGGCTCGAGCTTGGCCCCAGGGACATGGAGAACAATGCCGTGATGCTGGTTCGCAGGGACACTGGTGAGAAGAGGAGCGTCCCGCTTGACAGCTTAAACCAAGTGCTTGAGGAAACAATGCTTGCCATTGAGCATGACATGCGGAAGAAGGCGTGGGCCCGCCAGGACAAAGCCATTGTGGCTGCACAATCAGTTGACGAGGTGCTTGACGCCGAGAAAAAGGGCTTTGTTGCCAAGGTGCCTTTGTGCTGCGAGGACTGTGGCAAGGCGTTGGAGGATAAGTTGGGCTCTTATGAGGTCCGCGGCTTCATCGTGGGCGAAAAGCCCAAGGGCAATTGTGTGGAGTGTGGCAAGCCAGCCAAAGAGCTTGGATTGCTCAGCAACGCTTATTAACTGCTTTTTGCATTAAGATAGCATGGCAGGAAAACGGTTTGACAAGGTTCCCAAGAAGCGGCTGGGCACGCTGAAGGATGATGCCAAGAGAGCCAAGCGCGAAATCAAGGAGTTTCGCGAGGCAAAGATGTTCCTGTTCGGGAAGTTCATGACGCCCGAGATACACAAGGCCTACCCCTCTGAGGCAAAGCGGGTTGAGCACGTTTCCCGCATTGCCCACGACATAGTATACCATCTTAACACAGGCACTGGTGGCAAGAAGCTCGTTGCCGAGCACGGGCCCAGCAAGAAGAAGATTCTTGATGCCTTGGAAAAGGTGAGCCACCCGTTCAATCCCGAGCTTTACAATGTTGCCGAGCGCGAGGCTGAGGAAGAGCGGCTTGTTCTCATTGGGCAGGAGTTCTCGAAAGAAGGCCTGTCCATTGGGTACACCAAGAAAAAGAAGAAGTAACAATTATATACCTAGTCAACGATAACTCCGCTTACAAGGTGTTTTCATTGGGAATTCGCTGTTAGGCACTAACCAATCGATTTCGCTTAGTTCTTGCACTGGAGAGTGTAACCCATGGATGAGAAGGAAGTAACCGACTACTGGAAGAAAAACAGCGTTCGCGAGAAGGCGATAACCAAGGAGGGCAAGGAATTCTATTTCCTCGACGGGCCCCCTTACGCGACGAGCCACATCCACATGGGCACCGCACTCAACAAGGTGCTGAAGGACTACTACATTCGCTACAAGCGCATGACCGGGCACCACGTGTGGTGCCAGCCGGGCTATGACTGCCACGGCCTCCCTATCGAGAACATGGTCGAGAAGAAGTTCGGCCTCAAGGACAAGGACGACATCGAGAAGCACGGTGTCGACAAGTTCATCAAGGAATGCAAGGAGTATGCCACGCAACACATAGGTGTCATGAACGACGAGTTCAACAACATTGGCGTGTGGATGGACTGGGAGCACCCCTACCTCACACTCAACAAGAGTTACATGGAGGGTGCATGGCACACCTTCAAGAAAGCGCACGAGAAAGGGCTTCTTTACAAGGGTCGCTACCCCGTGCACGTTTGCCCGCACTGCCAGACAGCCGTCGCTTACAACGAGATAGAGTACGAGAACCGCGAGGACACATCTGTCTACGTGAAGTTCAAGCTCACTGGCAAGGATGAGTTCCTTGCCATTTGGACCACAACGCCGTGGACGCTTCCCGCCAACACAGGTGTCATGGTGCACCCCAAGTATGACTACTCCCTTGTCGAGACAATGGGTGGCAAGCTTTGGCTCGCCACAGGGCTCATTCCCGATGTAATGGAACTGTTCGAGGCCGGCTACAAGGTAATCAAAACAATCAAGGGCAAGGAAATGGAGGGGTGGCGCTACGAAGCCGCTTTGCCCAACCTGCCTTTGCAGGAGGGCGTTGACCGCAAGGTCATCATGAGCGAGCGCTATGTCAATCTCGATGGCGGCACCGGCTTGGTCCATACGGCACCAGGCCACGGGCTGGAAGACTACTTGGAGGGCTCGCGCCAGGGCTTAGCACAGTTGTCACCATTGCACTTGGACGGCAAGTTCGACGAGACCGCAGGGAAGTACACCGGGCTGTTCGCTAAGAAAGCCGACAAAGTTATCATCCAGGACCTGCAGGACCTTGGCTTATTGCTCAAGGCAGTGGACTTCAAGCACGAGTACCCGATGTGCTGGCGCTGCAAGTCGCCATTGCTGTTCCTTTCAGTGCCGCAGTGGTTCTTCAAGGTAACCGAGATTAAGGAAGAGCTGCTTAAGCAGAATTCCGAGCGCAACTGGGTTCCTGCGTGGGCTGGCAAGCGCTTTGACAACTGGCTAAACAGTTTGGGTGACTGGCCCATAAGCAGGCAGAGATATTGGGGAATCCCGCTGCCGATATGGACTTGTGAATGTGGCAAGATACGGGTGTTCGAGAGCACCAAGGAGCTTGGTGTCGAAATGGACGACATCCACAAGCCTTACATTGATTCGGTCACTGTGGACTGTGAGTGCGGCAAGAAGATGCACCGCGTGCCCGATGTTTTGGACGTGTGGTTCGATGCGGGCTGCGCACCATGGGCTTCGCTCGGCTATCCTGAGAAAAAGGAGAAGTTTGAGAGCATGTGGCCTGTTGACTTCGTGCTTGAGGGCCCGGACCAGACGCGCGGGTGGTGGAACTCGACCGCGATATGCGGGCTCATAACTTTCGATAAGATACCATGGGACAACATCATGCAGCACGCCATGGTACTCATGGAAAAAGGAGTCAAGATGTCGAAGAGCTCGGACAAGAAGGTGTCCCCGGAGGATGTTGTGGAGAAGTATTCGCGCGACACGCTGCGCTACTACCTGCTGCGCTACGACCCCTCGGTTGACATGGAGTTCGCGTGGGACAAGGTTGACGACGCACGCAAATTCTTCGTGGTGATGCAGAACACGTTCAAGTTCTTCACGCTCTATTGCGACAAGGCGCCAATGCGCGACTTGCGCCCGGAGGACGAGTGGATAATCTCGCGCACTAACTCTGTTGCCAAGCAAGTGAGCGAATTGAACGACAAGTTCCTTGGCCACAAGGCGCTCCAATTGGTAGAGGAGTTCGTCCTTAATGACCTGTCGCGCTGGTACATCAAGCTAATCAGGGACCGCACGTGGCCCACTTACGCGGGCAGTGACAAGCAGGCTGCGT